>JAYUBV010000655.1:0-3173 GCA_043740655.1 Pseudomonadota bacterium
TTAATGGCCGCTCGTTCGCTCATCTCGCGCACCATGCGGTTGTCGCTGTTAAGCTCCGGCAGGTAACGCCGACGCCCGAGCAACGTGTAGACGTAACCATCCCGGCGGGCGTCCGCCAAAACCGTTTCGAAGAAAGACTTCACGCTGGAGTAACGCGCGAAGTAAGCCTCGATAAATTCTTTGGCCTGGCCCGGCGGAATCTTCAGCATCTGGCTTAGACCGTACGCGGTCTGCCCGTAGACTACGCCAAAATTAATCGTCTTGGCCACCCGCCGCTCGTCGGGGGTGACGGCGCGACCGGAGATGCCGAACATCGTCCGGGCCGTCGCCTCGTGAATGTCTTCGTCGTTCTTAAACGCTTCGGCCAATGCCTTGTCGTGGCTCATATGCGCCAGCACCCGCAGCTCCACCTGCGAATAGTCGAAGGAGAAAAGCTTGTGTCCGGGCGGAGCGACGAACACGCTGCGGATGTCGTAACCGGTTTCAGACTGCACCGGAATGTTCTGCAGATTCGGCTGGGTGCTTGAAAGTCGCCCCGTTGCCGCCACCGTCTGATTAAAATGGCTATGCACCCGTCCCGTCTTGGGATGGATCTCGGCAATGAGCCCTTCCACGTAGGTCGAGCTTAACTTAGCCAGCCCGCGGTACTTTAAAATCAAGCGGCAGATCTCGTGCTTTTCCGAAAGGGTCACCAGCACGGACTCATCGGTAGAGCGACCGGTCTTCGTTTTTTTCACTACGGGCAAATTCAGTCGATCGAAGAGCACTTCGCCCAGCTGCTTGGGGGACTGGATGTTGAAGGGATGGCCGGCGGATTTGTAGATCTGCTCCTCGACCCCCTTCATCTCCCCTTCGAGATCGCGTCCCATTGCCTCAAGCCTTTGCTTATCGACGAGAATGCCGTTGTACTCCATGTCCGCCAGGATTAGCGACAGCGGCAGCTCCACCTCGCGGTAAAGCGCCTCCGCGCCGCGCTCGGGAACTTGCGGCGAGAGTTTATCGGTCAACTGCCAGGCGACGTCGGCGTCTTCCGCGGCGTACGCAGTGGCCTTATCGATCATGGCCTCGGAGAAGTTGATCTGATTCTTTCCCTTACCCACCACCTCTTCGAAGGTGATGTTCTGGTGGCTCAGATACTTCATCGCCAGCGCGTCCAAATTGTGCGCGCCCGACGAGTCGATAAGGTAGCTCATCAACAAGGTATCGTTAACGATCCCCTTCACCCAGACGCCCCACGAACGAAACATCTGCACGTCGAACTTCAAGTTCTGACCGGTCTTCTTGATCGACGCGTCTTCCAGAAACGGTTTCAAATGGCGGCGCACCGTTTCGTCGTCAAGCTGTCCCGTCACCCGATCGATCGTGCCCGGAACCACGTGGTTGATCGGAATGTAAAAGGCCTCGCCCGCTTTTCCGCTGAGCGAGACGCCCACTATCTTAGCGTCGTGCGCGTGCAGGCCGGTGGTCTCGGTATCCACCGAAACGAACGGCGCCTGCTTCATCGCCACCAGCAGTGATTTCAAGTCTTCTTCGGTCGTGATGGCGCGGTACTGCCCTACCACCGACGGAGCCGCACCCGGTTCCGGTGCGACTTCGAGCCCTAATCGTTTGATAAGCTGGAAAAACTCTAGCCGCTTAAAGAGCGAACCGAGCTCGGCCTTCTTCGGGCCGTCGTACTTGAACTGATTCCAATCGAAGTCGAGCGGCACGTCGCACTTCACGGTGGCGAGCTCTTTGGAGAGGTACGCCATCTCCTTGGACGTACCGAGAAGCTCGCGGCGTTTGGCCTGCGGCACCTGTTCGAGCGATTCGTACAGCGAATCTAAGGATCCAAATTTCTGCAGCAGCTCCGCGGCGGTCTTTTCGCCTATCCCCTTCACGCCGGGGATGTTGTCGCTGGTGTCACCCATGAGGGCAAGTAGGTCCACCACCTGATTCGGCATCACGCCAAATTTATCAAATACTTTCGATGCGTCGATGCGGATGTCCTTCATCGAGTCGTAGAGGTGTACGCGATCGGTGACCAGCTGCATGAGGTCTTTGTCGCCGGTGATGATCTCAACGTCGTACCCATCGTCGACCGCACGCTTGGCGATGGTGCCGATGAGGTCATCCGCTTCGAACCCTTCGACCTTCATCTGATAAATGCCGAACGCCGTAACGGCTTCGAAGATGACGGGGATCTGCTCCACCAGCTCTTCCGGAGGTTTCGACCGATTAGCCTTGTAGGCGGGGTAACGAATTTTGCGAAACGTGGGCTTGGGCGTATCGAACGCGATGGCGAGGTGGGTCGGCTTTTCCGTTTCGATCGTCTTAAGCAGCATGTTCACGAAGCCGAACACGGCATTCGTGGGTTGCCCCTTAGAGGTAGAAAGCTGACGGATGGCGTAAAACGCCCGGTAAAAATAGCCACTACCATCGATCAAAAGAATTTTTTCCCGTGCCATAAACTCCAGTATCCGTTTCACGCGCCTTGGCGAAGATTCGGGGGAGTATACGGCATCAATTCGGGATGACAACGGCCTCTCGCCTGTCCTTATTCCACGGGGTGGCTTCGTCGGCTTCGCCTTCTCGCCAGGACAACCTACGCGTGGTTTCCGGCCGCCTCGGCTTTAGCTTCCTTACGGGCTTTGAGGAATTCCACCACGGCCGGCAGAACCGAAATAATGATGATGGCGAAGATCACGAGCGTAAAATTCTTCTTCACCGTGGGGATGTTGCCGAAGTAAAAACCCGCAAAGAGGAAGATCATCACCCAGGCGAAACCGCCCACCACGTTGTACACGCCGAAACGGGAGTACTTCATCTTGCCAACGCCCGCCAGGAAAGGGGCGAAGGTGCGGATGATGGGGACGAAACGGGCAAGGACGATCGTCTTGGCCCCGTACTTCTCGTAAAACCTTTGCGTACGCGCGAGGTACTCCTTCTTGATGAACCGGTTGTTCATCTGGAACACCTTGTCGCCCAGCCGGTAGCCAATCGCATAATTCACCGCGTCACCCAACACCGCGGCGATGAAAAGTAAGATGGCTAGAAACCAAACGTCGAGCCCACCCGAAGCAGCGATGGCTCCGGCGGCGAAGAGCAACGAGTCACCCGGTAAGAATGGGGTCACGACCAGGCCGGTCTCGCAGAAAACGATGAGGAAGAGCACCCAGTGGGTAGCGTTGCCG
>JAYUBV010000656.1:0-10261 GCA_043740655.1 Pseudomonadota bacterium
CGGTAACTAGAATCACTTCCAGCGATGCATCTAAGTGCTTGATGGTGGCGAGCAGATCCAATCCCGACAACGTGCCCATGCGCAGATCGGTAATGACTAGGTCGACCGGATTATTCGGCAAGAAGGCCAGCAGCTGGCGCGGATCGGTAAAGGCGAACACTTCGGCGCCATCTTGCTTAAAAATGCGTTCGAGCGACGTGAGATTTGGAACTTCGTCGTCGACAATGGCGATACGGTATTTCACTTAGTCGTTACCTCGGGGATCAAACTGGAAATTGGAATGTAAACGTCGTGCCCTTACCCAACGAACTGCTGCACTCGACGGTTCCCTGCGCCTCTTCTACGATCTCTCGCGTGATCGCTAAGCCGATGCCGGTGCCGTTAGGTTTGGTGGAAAAGAATGGAGAAAAACTACGGTGCTTCACCGTATCGTTCATGCCGTATCCAGAATCGGCGATGACGATGCGGTAAACATTGTCGCGCACCTCGGTGGCCACCCGAAGCTTGCCTCCGCGGGGCATTGCCTCGCGCGCGTTTTTAAAAACGTTGAGAATGGCCTGGCGCATGCGGCCACGATCGGTGCGCACGTACACGCCCTGACCCGCCAGCGCGAGCTCGACTTGAATGTTACGAACGCGGTCTTCTTCGCTGGAAAAATCGACGATCTCCGCCAGCAAATCATTCACCTCAGTTTTCGGTTCGTTGGTAATCGGTCCGCGCGATCGGGAGAGGTAGCTTTCGGTAATCTGATTCAGCCGCGAGATTTCGCGCGCCACGCTGACTAGGGTTTGGTTGATCTCTTCGTCTTTATTGCCCAGCTCTTCCTGCAGCCAATCGATGTTAAGACTAATGGAGTTAAGCGGGTTGCGGATCTCGTGCACCACTTCGGCCGAAAGCTGACCGACGGCCGCCAGCCGCTCCGATTGTAAAATCTCTTTCTGTTGGAGCGAAATCTTTTTGTCCCGTTCCTCTAGCGCCCCCAGCATGCGGTTATAGTCCCGCGCCAGCGTGCTGATCTCATCCTTGTCGTTGGTGCGGACTTTCAATCGCCGGTTGAAATCACCGTCAGCGATCTTGCGGACGCTGTCGATTAGCGACGGCAGCGGCATCAAGTTGCGGTTCGAGATCAGCACGGAAATGAGGCCAAAGCCGATGACGAAGAAAGACATCATCACGCTGGCGAGCAAGTTCTCACGCCCTTCCGTCTGCACCGTTTGCGTCACCCTCTGCGATTCATCTTCCAGTCTCTGCGTTAGCTGCTGTAGGTGCGCGCGTAGTTCTTTGTAGTGGTTCTCAAACTCCACCTGGTCGGAGTTAGTGGCGATGCGATCGAACAGCGAGCGGATCTTGCCGAGCCCATCCTGTAGCTCGGGAACCAAATTGCTGACTTCGGCGTACTCCGTTTTTTGAAACAGCTCTTCGAGTGCGGACAGCTTTTTCTTGATGAGGTACGGATACAGGTCACGCACCATACGGGAAAATGTGCTGCTCTCCGGCTTCATCTCCACACGGAAGTAATAACGGCGGATATCGTCGGCTAAACCTTGCGCGTGGGTTTGTAGCTGGGCCAAGTGGCGCGACGCCGGCATAAATAGATCGTTGATTAACCCTAACCGCGCATTGGCCTCTTTCGATTTCGTGTAGCTGTACAGACTCACGACCGTGAAAAGGCACAGGACGGCAAAAAAAGACGCAACGATTCTTGCCCGGATGGTCATAGCGATTTGAGTGGGAAGGTTACGGAAGGGAGGTCGACTACTTCCTATAGTTTACGCGGGAATCGGGCCCAGCTCAACGTTACTTGGAGCAGAGCGCCTGGAGATCGGCACCGAGGGTTTTGAGATCCATCTGGCCGGTCCATGATTTCAGCAGCTTACCCATATGAAACACCGCGGTATAAGGCAGCGTCCCGGAGAAGTTTTTATCGATGGCGTTGAGATACGCTTCGTCCTTCATGTCGGGCTTTAGGTAGGTGAGGAACCCTGGACGCAGCTGCTGCATCCAACGTTTGGAAAAACTGTCCTGCACGCTTATGGAGCTCACGTCGATGATTACGGGTTTGACCGTCTTAATCCCCTTCAACACCTTGATGAGGTCGGGCATCTCTTCCATGCAGATGGTGCACCAGGTGGCCCACACGTGCATGAAGACGCACTTCTCTTTCTTAAGCCGATCGATGTCCTTAGGAAAAAGGTAATGGCCGCTCACTTCCTTAGGAATGGGGGCCGCCAGAATTTTCTTTTTCGTTCTGGCCGCGGCCTGCCCCGCCCCGAGGGCAAGGCAAACCGCGGTCAAAATATGGAGCACGTATTTCATTACTTGCGCTTGATGGAGCAGCCGAATGCTTTGGTTTCGGCTACCGCTACCTTCTTACCCGCCAGGTGTTCGTCCAGCGCTGCCCAAAGGTCCTTGCGGGTGATCTTCTTGCCTTCCGTGTCGTCGTCGATACGACCATGGTAGAAAACTTTCCCGTCCGCGCCCACTAGGTAAGCTTCCGGGGTCTTCTCCGCTTTGAAGGCATCGGCGATAGTATGCTTATCGTCCTTCAACACCGCGAACGTAAACTTGTGCTCTTCCGCGTGTTTCTTCACTTCATCCATCGATTCGGTGTCGTTTGAGTTGATGGCGAAGAAGGCGACCTTCTTACCCAACTTCTTTAGGTCCGCGGCCAACGAATTGTAACGCTCGTTGTACGCGTTCGAGTAAGGGCACTTGGTCGCGACGAAAACGACGATCGCGGCCTGGTTCGTTTTCAACGCTTCTTTGAGATCGTAGGCACTGCCATCGGTACCCGTCAGCTTGAACGCCGGAGCAGGACTGCCCGGAGTCAAAGAGAAGGCCGAAGTGGCAATAAACAGTAAGGTAAAGATTACATGGCGCATGGGTCCTCCGTTTGCTATATGGAGAACGATTTTTAACACAGGACTTATGGGCGGCACAAATCCCTACATCCCGCAGCCAAACGCTCCGAAGCCGACGAAAAAGTACAAAGTAACTTTTCGCGGTGAGAAGGACGTCACGATCGAGATCGATCCGGCGAAACTTCCTTTCGGTGAGACCGGTTTGCCGGGAAGCATTTTAGACATCGCTTTGCACAACGGCGTTGATATCGATCACGCTTGCGGCGGAGTGGTGGCTTGCTCGACGTGCCACGTTTACATCACCAACGGTGTACCAACCTGTTCGTTCTCGGAAGATTCCGAGCAAGACATGCTGGACCTTGCCCCGGACGTACGCCCCAACTCCCGCCTGTCGTGTCAGTGCGTTCCCAACGGGGACTCCGACGTTACGGTAGAGATTCCGTCTTGGAATCGTAATCTGTCACGTGAGGGGAAATAGAACTCGGAGAGAGCGCAAGCCTGTCCAAGAATCTTTGGCAAACGTGATCCCGGGTGAAGTCCCGCTCCACGATGGCCCGGTTAATTACCGCGCCGGCAATCAGCTCTTCTTTTCTAAACGCCTTAATTTTTTTAATAGCCTCTAAAAACCCGGCGACGTCGCCGTGTTCGACGTGGAAACCGAGGCGCACTTCGCTCAAGAGATCTACCACGTGACTTTTACGGGGGCCGACGAAGATAAAGGGCTTGCCCGCGAGCAACACACCGTAAATTTTCGAAGAATGCACCAGCCCAGACATTTTCGGGCCGAGAACCACCAGGTGAATGTCGGCGGCGGCCAGTAAGTTCGCCAGCGCCTCGCGCGGCTGACGCGAGATCTGCGTGATGGACTCCAGGCGGTGCTGCGCTTTGAATTTCGTGACATCGCCCACGCGCAAACCACCGCCCGCAAAAACCGTCTGCACTGAAGGATCGTCCTTCAACGCCAGGGCCCCTTGCAAAACGGTATCGAGCGGATGCACGACACTGTGATTTCCGGAGTAAAGCAAAACGGTTCCGCCGTCCCAGCCAAAAGTTTTCTTGGCGGAGGCTGAATCAATTCCCTTAGGCGGTGAGGTCTGCACCGGCCAAGGCGGCACGATCACAATCTTCGAAGCGGAAATGCCCCGGGCGGTAATCTTTTCTTTCATCCACCGATCAAGCACGACGACCGTGTGGCTCAACCGCAGCGAGTGGTTAAACACGGCCAGCAAAAGCTTCGAGAAAATACCCGAGCGGGGCAAATACCCCACCGCAATCGCCGCATCCGGATTTACGTCCATCAACCACTGCACGGACCGTATTCCGTGAATCCACGCAAATAAGGTTCCGGTCACGCCAATGAGGGGCGGCGAAGTAAAACTAATGATGAGCTCGGGCTTAGGGAGCGCCCACAACTTTAGGAACACGGAGAGATGAAACAATCCGCCGTCGATCACGCGGTGAAAGAAGCTACGTTTACCGAACATGGCGCCGTGAACCCGGTGAATGTTCACGCCTTGGTAAACTTCGTGGGCCCGGTAATTTTTGGTGCTGGTTTCGTAGTCGCTACGATCGGTCAGCACCGCCACTTCGTGCCCGTGTTCCTTCAAAAATAGCGCTAAATCGGTGACGTGCTGAGACGTCGCCAGCTGCTCGGGATAAAAGGTCTGGTTGATGAGAAGGATGCGCATGGAAGGTTATGAAGCCTAATCATATCGCGAACCTGCACGCATCGTGGGACATTTGCCTAAGTCATTGATTTTACTGGGCCGTTTTGCCTGGATTTTTACCCCCGAGTCTCGTAAAGAAGGGGGATGATGAAGCGCTTCGTTTACATGCTCGTTATCGCGGCTTCGGTCTCATTCGCCGCCCCCACTAAGAACTTTCCGCTCGTGAACCAGGACGGGAAACCGTTTCAGCTCCACGACTTGAAGGGACGCTACCTTTTCATCACCTTCATCTACACGCGCTGTCCGCTTCCTACGATGTGTCCGCTTTCCTTGAAACTAACCCGCCAAACCGTGGCCACCTGGAAAAAGGATCCGACGCTGAAGGGCAAGTCGCTGATCTCGCTCGCGGTCACGCTCGACCCTGACAACGACACGCCGAAGGCGCTCAAGGCTTACGGCAAAAGGTTTTCGCTCCACCTCCCGGACGGGATCATGGCCACCGGAGACGCCAAAGTGCTGGCTGAATTCGCCGGCGAGTTCAACGTGATTGGATTTCCCAACCAAGGAACCATTTCGCACAATTCAAAACACATCCTGCTCGACCCCGAGCTGAACGAAGTGGCGCAGTTCAAAGACAACGAGTGGAAAGTGCCCGCCGTACTCGAAGCGGCCAAGAAGTGGTCATTGCGAGTCCTCGGAGAGGACCGGGCAGACGCCAGGCCAACCCCGTTGAATAAGATCCAGCGGCGTTAGGCCTCCTTACCACGGGATTGCTTCGCTTCCGCTCGCAATGACACGCGGCGCCTGTGTTACCATTTTGGGATGAAATTCAAACAAGTGGCTCGCATTTGCTCGAGCCCGCGGATGCTTACGGTCGCCATGCAAGGGCTCGTGTCGGGTCTGATCCCGGCGCTAATCGGAGGCAGCTTGCTCCAGGCCTGGGTGTCCGACGCCGGCGTCGATATCAAGACCATCGGCTTACTCACCGCGGTGGCCACGCCTTACACGCTGAAATTTCTCTGGGCACCGTTTCTGGATCGGTTTGCCCTGCCCCTCGGTCGCCGCAAGGGATGGATTCTGCTTTGCCAAATCATCTTAGCGTTGCTCACCTTTTACATGAGCAGTCTCGATCCGAAACAGAGCGTGCAGCACATCGCGATCGTCGCCGTGCTCCTCGCCTTCTTCGGAGCCACGCTCGACATCGCGCTGGATGCCTGGCGCCGCGAATACCTTGCGGACTCAGAGATTGCGCTTGGCCTTTCGGCAAACACGCTAACGTTCCTAATCTCCTACCGCCTCATCGCGGGCTCGCTGGCGTTGATCCTGGCCGACCACATTTCGTGGGCGCGGGTGTACCAGATCATGATTCTCGTCTTCATTCCGGCCGCCGTGTCGATTTTCTTGAGCAAAGAACCGCCGATGGTAGAGAGTGCTCCGCGCACGTTTTACGAATCAATTGTCCACCCGTTCGCTGACTTCTTTAAGCGCCAAGGAGCCGTGTTCCTCATTCTGTTTATCCTGCTCTACAAGCTCGGCGACAACATGGGTAGCGCGCTCTCGACGAAATTTTACCTCGACTTGAGCTATACCAAGACCGAGATCGGGCTCATTGGAAAATGGGTCGGCTGGATGGCGATCGCGGGCGGCTCTATCGCGGGCGGCTTGCTGATGCTCCGGATGAAAATCCGCAATGCGCTTTTTATATTCGGAGTCTTTCAGGCAATCTCTACCGCGGCCCTTGCCCTGCTGTTGACCCTTCCGCACCACGTCGCATCCCTGGGATCGCTCATCGCGTTCGAAAACTTCACCGCCGGTCTAGGCACGGCCGCATTCAGTACGCTAATCGCCCGCCTTACCAATAAAAAATTCACGGCGACGCAGTACGCTTTGCTTACCAGTGCGATGGGCGTACCCCGCTACTTGTCCGGCGCCCCGACGGGCTACCTCGTCGAGTCCCTAGGCTGGTCAATGTTTTTTATCTTCTGCGGCCTCATCGCCATTCCGGGAATCTTTCTGTCGCTTAAAATCAAAGAGGACGAGAAGGGATATATTTCGATCTAAAGCGCGGGGCACGCCACTTTGGGAACCATCTTCGGCGAGAAGGCGGGCGCGTTGGGGCCCCGGTGGCACTCGCGGCACGACGTTTCCGAAACCTTCTTCACCTTGGCCTTCACCGCCGGATGGCCCGTGCGGTTACCGTGGCAGTGTTCGCACTGCACACCCAAATAGTTCCGCTCCAGCATATTTACCTTACGTAACTCTCCGAGTTCGTCGTGGTAGGCGCGCTTCACTTTTGCGTACTCAGCGCGTTTATCGCGCGGGCTAATCGCGCTCTCCGTCGCCTTGGCGATTCCGGCGCGGGCAAACACTTTGTTCATCAGCTTTTCGACGAAGGGATCGCCGACGTCCAACGCCTTATCCTTAAGCACGAACGGGTGGGCGATCTTGGAGTAGGCCGGGTCCTTCTCAAACCCCAACGTGTGGCAGCCGATGCAATCGCGATCGAAATGCTGATTCTTGGCGTAAAGCACGAGGTACGCCGAGGCATGATCGGTCCCCTCCCAGAACTCCACCTGCTTAGCGTGACAGCCGCGGCAGGTGTCGACGTTGGCCACGAAAAGCGGCTTAGTGACCTTCCCCGCCGGAACGGCGGAATCTGCCGACCGTTGCTTTTTTTTCAATGAGTCCACCGCGCGCTGAATGGCTTTGTCCTCTTTCAACTCGTGCACCACGTTGATGCTCTCGAAACGCACGGCTTGCTTCGCCTCGACGTGAAAAACACCCAGCTGCTGCCCCTGCGGTAAAAGCTGCATCACCTGCGCGCCGCCCACTTTTAACGGATCGGGCAATGAATCCATCGCGGCCCCGCTTAACCAAATATCGGCCGGATGCTTCTTCGCCCGCGCTTTATCCTCTTCAATTCCCGACTGCGAGAGCACGACGAAGAAGTTGGCGCCCGCCTGCTTAGCCGCCGCAAAAGCTTCCGTCAGCCCCGCATCCGCGTCGGAAACCTTCACCCCTGATCCCAACCCGAAAAGGCCGGAGCCCGAAACGCCGATGACCGCCACCTGGAAGCCCGGACGCTTCACCACCGTCCAGGGTTTGAAAAGTAATTGCCCTTTCTCGTCGCGAAGGTTCACCGATACGGGTTCAATACCGGCGGCCTTTGTGATCTCCTTAAAAAAATCCGTCCCGCCCGCAAAATCTTTCGGACCCGGCGTCATCACCTGGACGCCCCACTGCTTGTAGATCTTGGCGAGGAACCGGGCGGTCTCCTTTTCTTTGACCAGCCGGTCATCGGACAAACCCTGCGAGGTGAAGAATAGGTCGCCACCATCGACCCATAAACGGTCCCGACCGCCCTTCACCGACTTTGACGCAAGCGCTGCCGGAACCCGCGACAAACCACCCAGCTGGTCCACCGAACACCCACACGTCACTAGTTCGGCTTGCCGGTCGGAAGAAAAGATCAGGGGGAAGGCGATGGCCCGCGTGGACACCCCGAGAAGGGCCATCAGCGCGGGGACAACGCAATGGGCTAAATTCCGGTAATTCTTGCTCATCGTGCCTCGTTCCATTAACCTTCCCAGGTGTTTTCCGCTCTTAGATCACTCGGGCTCTCAGTACTAGCCACCGTGCTCGTGGGGGGCTTCCTCGTGTCCGGCTGCACACAGCCGCCACCCGATCCGTCCAAGCAAGTGATCGCTAAGGTAAACGGCGAACCCGTGCTGGCGCGGGAGTTTCAGTTCGTTTTCAATCAGCTTAAGGCCGAGCAGGACAACATCTCCCAAAAGAACCCCAAGCTGCTCGAACAACTCAAGACGAGAGCCTTGAACGAGATTTTAATCCTGAACCTACTCCGGCAGGAAGCCGCAAAAAAAAATCTTCGCATCGCTCGTGAAGAGGTCGAAGGCCGGCTCTCCAACTGGAAAGACGGTTACCCACCGGGCGGCTTCGAAGAGATGCTGCGCAAGCAAAGCACCACGGAAGAGTTTTTGCGTAAGCGTATCGAAGATCAGTTGTTGGTGGAGAAGCTGGCCGAATCGCTGTTTTCGTCCGAAACCCTGGTGTCGGACGAAGAGATCAAAAAGCATTTCAAGCTTCACGAGCGTGAGTTCTTCACGCCGGAAAGAGCTCACGTTCTGCAGATCGTGGTTCCCACTAAGGAAGAGGCGGAAAAAATTCGCCAAGAGATCACCTCCAGCACCATCACGTTCGAATCGGCCGCTCGCAAGTACTCGCTGAGCCCCGATGCGGTTAAGGGTGGTGACTTGGGCTTCTTCTCCAAGAACGAAAAGATTGCGGCCTTTAACGAGGCATTCGCGCTAAGCGTTGGTACCCTCTCCAAACCGATTCAGAGCCGCTACGGCGTGCATCTGCTGAAGATGCTGGAGAAGCAACCGTATCGTCGCTTGGGCTTCAACGAAGCCAAACTCGAGATCGTCAAATCAATCAAAAAAGCCAAAGAGGTCAAAGCCTACAAGGAATGGGTCACCAAACTTTTGAAGGATGCTGAGATTTTTAGAAATGAGAGCCTTTTCACAACTTTTAGCTAAATACTTCCTTTTAACCCTGTTCGTTTGCGTTGCCGCCCAATCCAAGATTGTCGACAAGGTCATCGCAACCGTAAACGACGACATCATCCTGGAATCGGACATCGAGAGGTTCACCGCGAAAGCGAAATCTAAGAACTTTCAAGAAATGTTCGGTGGCTTGGACGCGAGCACGCTGACCGACCGCAAGAAGGTTATCGATCTTCTCACCGAAGAGAAGATTATCGACCAGCAGGTAAAACGACTGGAGCTTTCTGCGACACCGGCAGAGGTCGACGGGCAAATCCGTTCGATCAGCAAGCGCAACGGTATCTCGGAAGGGCAACTTCTAGAGCGACTGAAGCAACTTGGTTCAAGTGTGGATGAGTACAAACTCGGCCTGAAGCGGCAAATTGAGCGCCGCAACCTTGTCGAACGCGAAATCAAACCCACCCTTGAAGTAAGCGAAGAGCAGCTCCGTCATTTTTACGAACGGAACTCGAAAAAGGAGCAAGGCGATCTTTCTTACAAGCTGGCGCACATCTTCATTCGGGCCGGTAAAGAGGCAAAGTCGCGGGCGGATAAGGTTTACGACGAGCTGAAGGGTTCGCCGGAAAAATTTGAAGCAATGAGCAAAGAGGCGTCGGACGATAATTCCACGTCGGCGGCCGGCGGCGTATTGGGAAGCTTCCCTCTCTCGCAGCTGTCCAAAGAGTTCCGCGCGGTGGTGCCTAAGTTGCCGATGGGGCAGGTATCTACGCCGGTAAAGACCAAAGCGGGGTTTCATATCTTGAAGGTGCTCGAAGCCAAGTCGGCGGATTTCGCCGGGCTTAGCAAAGAGCAGAAAGAGATGCTGAAACAGCAGATGGCTTCTACTGAAGTCGAAAAGAAAATGTTGCTGTGGCTCGAGCGCAAGAAGGGTGAAGCGCACATCGTATACACGTCCGAGTCCGGCAAAAAACCATAGGAAACATTCCATGGCCCTAAATCCCAAGATTTTCCGTGAGTACGACATCCGAGGTATCGCCGAAAAAGAGTTGATGGGCGAGAACGCCATGCTCATCGGCCGGGGCTTAGGTTCCTTCTTCCGTAAAAAGGGGGTCACTAAGATCGCTCTGGGACGCGACTGCCGCTTAAGCAGCGTTTCGCTGCAGCAGTCTTTGACCGAGGCCTTCGTCGGCTGCGGTATTGACGTGGTGGA
>JAYUBV010000657.1:0-3170 GCA_043740655.1 Pseudomonadota bacterium
CCGGTGGCGGACATCCCGGTGGCGGACATCCCGGTGGCGGACATCCCGGTGGTGGGCACGGTGGAACGCATGGCGGACATGGCGTAGGTCACCCGATCAAGCCGATTCATCCGGTTCATCCCGGTCACACGGTTCCTCATACCAAGCCGAGCCATTGGGGCAATACTTGGACTCACGGGAACATGACTCACGCCCAACAGTACGTTGGCGGGATCCATTGGAACCAAGGGATCAAGAACCACATCGGTGGAAAGAATCACTGGTTTGTGAACAATTACTACAACACCCTGCAGGCGCGTTATAACTCCTGCCGTCCGTACTACTACAACGACAACTACCGCTTCTTTTACAGCTCGTGGTTCACGTTCGGCTTCTGCGGTGGTTACTACTACCCGGTTCGTCCGTGGTGGGGCATTCACCAGTACTTCTACTACCCGACGGTCTACTGGCTCTATAACGACATCGGTTCCAACGATGTGCCTTATTACCAGACGGTCTACGGCAGCGATTACAACTCGTGCCCGGTTAGTGTGAACGAATACGCCCGCGTTTACTTCCCCACGGACGTAATGCGCGATCTCGGCGTAGAAGTAAGCGGATTGTCTGCCGCAAGGCAGTGCAACTTCCGTACGGCGATGACGGTCATGACGAGAGATCTGCAAGCTCAGATTTCTGAGATGATCGCGGCCAGCTTCACGTTCGGTGAGTACGAAGTGATTGTGAACCATTACGAGAACCTGCAAAACCAGGCGATTGTCGTCGAAGGGTTCGTGGATCAGGGCCAGCTACACGTTGCTTTCAAAGGCACGTTGGATCTAGTCAATCCGTCGAACACCATGGTGTTCTTGCCGAAAGGCCAAGAACCCACGGGGGCTGAGCTGAACAAGCTCGACGACATGAACAAAAAGATCCGCTTGCTCGGTGGCGACCCCAACAAGGTCGCTCTGGAGCCTGAGAATCTTAAACCGTAAGGTTGATAAGAATAGTGACGACGGCCGGAGAGATTCTCCGGTCCAGTTTATACCGCGACGCCTTCGGGGAAACCCGGAGGCGTCGTTGTTTTTTATCCCGGGAAGTAATTGATCCGGATATTGGATCCTTCGGGCGGGGCGGAAACGAACACGATCTCATTCGTGGTCGCATCGTAGCTCCACTTAATATCGTACAGTTCGTCGGTGCCGCGTTTGAACACGGAGACCTTTAGCGTATCAAGCTTAGGCGTCTTCTTCAGCGCAAAGCGAACTGCGGGGTCCTTCATCTTCAGGCCCGTGATGTCGATGTTGCTGCTGAAAGGCTGGCAGAGCACGCCGGTGGCTTGATCGGGATTCGCGGTATCGACGGCGAATCGCTTGGCCAACTCGTGGTACGCGTTCACCGCACCCACTACGTCGGCGTCCGCGTTGTAGCGGGTAGCGCAACGGGTTTCGTTGTTTTGGCCCGACGGCATGTACTTGTAGTTGACCGAGTAAACGCGAATTAGCTTGCGATTGCCGCCCTTCATGGCGAGCAACGCGGCTTCGTAATAATCCACTTTATTCACGCCGGCCGTCATCGACTCGGCATCGTAAGAATCCGAAACGAAAATCACGACCAGGGGAACGTTCGCGCGCGGTACGAACTTGGTTTCCAAAATTGCCTTCACGCTGGATAGGCCTAACTCTTTAGCGCCGGTCGACAGGTTGATGTAACGACCAAGGATCGAGCTGAAGTAAGCAGCACGATCGTCCACCGAGTTGTTCGAGGTCGACTCTTTGGTCAAAACGGCCGGAGCATCCACCGGACGGAGTACCGCGGGATGAACTTCCATGTCGGCACTAGCGAACGCCATGCGGTAGCTCTGCGAGGCCGCATCGAGACGTTTAAAAAAGTCGGTCGCTTCCGGCTTAAGCTTTGGCAAAGCGCTGCTCATGGGAGACTTGTCGTTAATCATCCACAGCACGTCGACGTACGGAGGGTTCAAGTCCTGCGTGTAATCATCCGTGTATCCGGTCTGGATAAGAGAATCTTTGTTGGCGCAGGCGGTCGCGAACAGGCTTACCGCTACCCAAACCAAAGCTACTGCGATTTGATTGATCTGTTTCATCTTAAAGGCCCCAACCCAAAATCTGGTTATGTGCGATCGCCCACGGGCGTATTCCGCCAAGACACGTCTTTTGCAACTGCTCAGCCAATAGGATTTGAGCGTGATCCCTTGATTTTAAGGCTGGATTACCGGGTCCGGGGTGTTGCCGGGCTAGGCACCGGGACGAGAATTGTCACGGTACGGACGGGTTCGGCGTAGATGGAGGATCGCTCGGCGGGCCGTCGGTGGCGTGGAGCTGGACTTCCAATTTTGTCAGCAGCTCGGGAATGCTTTGGACCTTCCCCTTAATGTCGTACGGATCCCAGCGCGGAATGGTCAGGTGTCGGGCGGAACGCTGGCTGCGCAGAAAGTTCCACTTCGAGGCGTTCAGGTGCTCAGTCTCCGCCAGTGATTTCCCCAAGTAATAAGTCACGACGAACTGGCGCGCCGGATCTTTAAGACGCGAAAAAAGACTGCGCAGAATGGGCGCGGCCAGCTCTGGTTTCGCCGTTTCGTAGTAGGCCGACGCCAGCGCCAGCTCTTCGCGGGCAGTTCGCCCCACCGGACGGGCCTCTATTAAGTCGATGACTTTTTGGTAGGCCTTGAATTTGAGATGGGCCTCCGCCAACTGGACGCGTAGCTCGCGTTGAAACGGAACGATGCTGTACTCCGTCGCCAGCGTGTCGTAGTAGGCGGGGTAAAGCCCGAGGTGAAACTCCGTCAGTGCCTTCTCATTCAGCAGCGTCAAGTTGTCGGGCTCTTGCCGCACCGCTTGGGTGAAGAGGGCTAAGGCCGCCGTGTAGTCACCGTTTTTACGTTGCATCTCACCGCGAAAATAAAGCGACTGCGGCTCTTCCAGTCGGAACCTCGATAGCAGGCGAACCATCTTCTCCTGCAGCTGGGTGGTGGCCTCCGGTGGCATCACAAAGCCACCGCGGGTGAGGTAGGTGGCAAGCCACTCGCGGCTGGCAGCGTGGCCGACCGTTAGCAGTTTTAAATCAGCAATGGAAAGGATCGTCGGTAAGTCGAGCGGGTCCGCCTCGAGCCGGCTCTGCTCCGTTTTCAGCTGTTCGGCGAAATCGTAGTCGGGACCCGGGCTAGAAACAGA
>JAYUBV010000658.1:0-3170 GCA_043740655.1 Pseudomonadota bacterium
TGTTTACGGTAGAAGAATCGGCCACCGTGCAGGATCGCGAGCGAATCGGTGGTGCGTTTTTGCAGCTCCACGTCATGGGTCACGAGGACGATCGAGCCCTTGTACTCCTCGCGCAAAAACTCTTCGAGCCACTGAATCGAAGAAATGTCCAAATGGTTGGTCGGTTCGTCGAGCAGCAAAACTTCGGGCTTTTGCAAAAGCGCTAAGGCGATAAATACCCGGAGCAGCCAGCCGCCCGAAAGCTCGCTCATCGGACGGGAGTTCTGTTCGTCCGAAAAACCAAGACCGTGCAGGATACGACCCACTTCCCACTGGACCGCGGACTCTTCTTCCTCTTCCAGCCGATGTTCCAGCCGCTTCATGAGGTACTGCATGGCGGACGTGCCCTTGGCGGCATCGCCCAAGTTGGCCACCGCGTTTTCCAAAAGCGTTTGGTCGAGGAACCCGATCCGCAGGTTGCGGCCGCCCACCACGGTGCAGGTGCCCTCGCTGGTCTCACCTTGACCGGCCATGATTCGTAGCAACGTCGATTTGCCCGTGCCATTGCGGCCGGCAAGGCTCACCCGCATCCCCTCGTAAAGGGTCCAGTTGATTTTTTCAAAGAGAAGCCGGCTGGGGAGGCGAACTCCCACATTTTCGAGCACTAACTGAGCATTCATGGGTAAAATTTGTTGTGAACTCGATTAGCACATTGCTGAAGGTTTCGGTAGGCGCCCTTTTACTTCCTTTGGGCGGGGCCTTCTGGCTGACCTACCTCACTTTGACCCATACCCCCTCCCCATGGGCTCAACCCGGCGAGCGCCTTAAAGAAAACCTCGAGCAGCAGCTAATTTTCTCCTTTTCTCCGCTGGTGGAGTGGCTGAACCGGCTGGAAAGGTCCGGGGCGAGCGAAATCGCGGCCTGGTCCACTGAAACGGCCGAGCTCCTGGCCCAATCGCCCGGTCTGCAGGAACTCACCTGGTTCGTCTCCGATCAGGGCACCCCCCGGGCACTTCGCCACGCTAGTCGACTGGGAACCGACCTTCCCTCTAGCGACTCACTGGATCCGGAGATTTTTCAATACGTAAAAAACGGCCAGCGCCCCATGGCGTTTGCGTACCGATCCCGCAAGGGGCCTCTGTTCGAGTTCCAGGCCCCCTTGCATTCGGGAAACCTATTCTTAGGGATCGTGGTGGCGCGGTATCACCTGCCAGATCTGCTGACTCCCATTCTGGGCGAAGCACCGCCGAACCTGTCGCTAGTATTGTGGAATCGCGACGCCCCACTGACCGAGCCCAGCGGGGCGGCGGCCCGGCTAAACGTGGCGACGTCCACCTTCATTCCCATCGAGGTCTGGGGCAAAAAGCTTACCGCCGAAATCCGCTCCACCTTCGTACCGCCGCAGTCGATGCTGCCGATTCAGTGGTTAGGGTTCGTGGCGAGTTTGCTGATCGTATGTACCTGCGCGTCGTGGCGCCGCCCGCCCCAAAAGCCCAGGGTTCCGTTCGACAAGGCCTCCTCCGATTGGTTTCCCGGGGCTCCCGGCACCATTTCCAGCAACGGGGCCGGGTCGGCTCCTTCCCCTAACGAAGGGGACGAAAAAATGCCCGTTTGGGCAATCGCCCAGCAGGAACGCATTCAGGCTCAGCTGAAGAAGAGTTAGGGTTAGGTCAATCGGCCTTGAGGCTCTTAATGAGATTACCCGCCGGTTTCGCCGGGGGGCGCACGCCAATCATGGCGGGTTTAGGGGGGACAATGGCGTCACGCCGGACCTGCCCTATCGCCTCGCTAAGGTCTTCCGGCCAAGCCTCACTGCCCGCCGATGCCTGAAACGGTGCCATCTTCTCGTTAAACTCTTTGGCCCACGGACGCGCTTTCTTCGCGGCCGCCTCTTCGCTCGCTATGGCGCGCTTAGGCTGCATCGCCGATTGCTCGCGCGGCTGTTCCTTAGCGGGAATTCGGTTCCCAAAAACTTGGTTTACCTTGATGAACGGAATCAAGAACTCAATCGGGTAATCCTTGGGCTTCAAATTCTTCAGAAGAAAATCTGGCTTTTTACTCTGCGGAACTCTACCAACCACGGAGCCTTGCTTCGCTTCGCGCGGTTCATCGGCATCCATCGCTATGTCGAAGCCATCCTCGGTGCCGGCGCCCAAGCCATCGTGCGCATCCGCAAACGCGGGGATGGTGACTGAGCAGGATAAGATCGCAGCGAGCGACAAAAAGATCGACAGTGCCTTAGCCGTAAAGTCCCCCATAAACCTATAAGAGTGCATAGTTAGGGCCAGTTATCCACAACCTATGTTTTTTAGCGCTGAATGGTTTATTGGAAGAGCAGATTCACGAGGACTTGATCGACTTCGCCCGAGGCGCTATCTCCGCCGAAGCCCTTGAGCAGCATGTACATCCACGCCTGCTGTTCTTTCTGCTTCTTGGCCTCTTCGGCCGCTTGCGCCGCCGGGGCCTGAACATCGTCCTGCTGCCGGTAAAGAGCCTGTAGGTTGGTATTAAGCTGACTCGGAAATGCGTTAAAGTCCGGTGGCGGAGTGAAACCCTGTCCGGCCTGAGCGTTGCTGCCCGCGGGAGGTAACTGGCCCGAAGCTGCGGCCATCACGACTTGCGCTTGGCGCGTTAGATTAAATTGGGAAAGCAATTGGCTGCACAGTTGCGCCGCCGTCATAGTTTGTTGGTTCGCCATGTACTGATTCACGACGGCCGGTACGCCGCCGATAACGTTGTTCTTCGTCATTGCGTCCACGCTCTGTGTGAACTCCATCGCACAGTCCATCGCTACGCGTGTCGCCTCGTCTTTATTCTTGGGGACCTGACGGTTCAAAAGATCTCGCTGCGATGACGAGGAAGCCGAAGTGGACGTCGTGATCGAAGAGTTCATGCCGCCACTCGTTCCGGTCGAAGTCCCGGTTTGTTGATTCCAATTCGTCGCCGCGGAATTCTGGTTGGTGCTTAAGGTACTCGCAGAGTTAGACGCCGTGGCGCCGCCTTTGGCCTGCAGCTCATTCAACTGCTGCTGGGCCGTGGCATCGGTCTTACCTTCGCCTTTGAGGTACGAGTTAATCTTTTCGTTCTGCGTCGAAATATTGGCGTTGTACTTAGCGATCTCGGCAGTGCCTGCCTGGTTGGCGGCGTTTTGCGCAGCCTGAATGGCCTTAGGAACCGCGAACGCCTTGGGC
>JAYUBV010000659.1:0-10234 GCA_043740655.1 Pseudomonadota bacterium
CCACGATGTGGAAGGTGCGCACCGCTTCGGTGCGGCGCGGCGGCGTTTCGAAGCCCGCGAGGATGGCGCGCGCGGCCACGTCCACCGCGATGAGAAACGTTTTGGCCGATTCGGAATACGGAAATGGGAGTAGGCGCATCCGGCCGATGACGTTGCGCACGAGCCCCTCGCGCTCTAGCAAGAAACGGAGCACGTAGTATAGGCCATCGGTCTTGGGCATGTAGCCCGTCTGCGAATCCCCGACGAGAATACCCAGACGATAAATCTTTTTTACGTACTTGGCGTCGGAGTGGCGAATGGTTCCTTCCGCCGCAAACTTGGTGGCGGAGTATCCGTCGGGAAAAGTCTGTCCGACTTCAAACTGATCTTCGCCAAGCTGCGAAAGCGGATCGTGATCGGGGACGTTGCCGGCTACCGCCAGCGTGCTGATGTAATGAAACGCTTTAAGCTTAGGCAACGTATTTGCGACGCGAATCATCTCGTGGGTGCCTAGCACGTTGGCCCCGTAAAGCGCGGACTCGGGCAAGGCGAGATCGTAGACCGCGGCGGCGTGCACGATATCGGTGACCTCCGCCAGCTGTTCGCGACCTGCTTCGCCGAGGGACTCGGTCAACGTTTCCAAATCGCCTTCAATCCACGTCACTCCGTGGTAACTCTCGTCGCGCTCGGGGTCTACTTTATGGCGACTGTTCGGGCGCACCAACGCCAGCACGCGGTATTCCTTGGCGCGGAACTCGCGAATCAAGTATTTACCCAAAAAGCCGGTGGCGCCGGTCAGAAAGATGGTCTTCATACCGTGTTCCAATGGTTGCTAGGTTCACGGGTAATCTTCTCGACGATCGAGGTCAGCGGTGAGAATACGCGCAGCGCACGGGGGCGGATAAAAATATCAAGTTTCGCGGAGGAGGCGATGGATTCGCCGTCGCCGAAGAAGTGCAAAGTCTTTTCCGGCTCTAGGCTGGTGACGTTAAGGGACGACGTTTCAAACGACACCACGTGTTTGTCGTTGCGAACGCTCTTGCCGCGCTTCACCCGTAGTATGGCGTCGAGTAGGTCCATACGCCGCTCGTGGGTGAAATAGAGAACGTTGAACGTGCCGTCGTCATTGTGCGTTTCCGGCGCCACCGAGAAAGATCCACCGAGCTTTGCCTGATTGTTCACCAGCAGGAGTGGGGTGTTAATTTCGTGAGTCTCGCCGTTGGCCAACTGAAGTCGAACGTGGTGGCGCTGAATCTTCATTGCGGTGAGGTGCGCGGTCAATACGCCCGTGTAAACGTGATGTCGCGTGCGGGTCATCAGACTGCGGAAACCGGGAATGCGTTGGCGCCAGTCATTGATGCACTCGGCGACTTCCCCCACGAGCCCGATGCCACCGTTGGTTGCCATGAGGCGGCCGTTCACGCTGATGAGATCGATGGTTTTGTAATGATCACGGCGGATGCATTCGACCGCCTTTTTAAGTTTTTTTGAAATGCCCAATTCGGTGGCCAGATCGTTGGCGGTGCCGGCGGGCACTACTAAGAAAATGGTTTTGGAGTCGGCCATGTGCTGCAGCAGCGTGTGGAAAGTGCCGTCGCCCCCGACCGAGATGACCACGTCTATCTTTTCGGACGCGGCCTTACGGCACTCGTCGAATAGCTCTTCTAAACTTTTGGGGGCCAGGAACTCCACTTCACTGCGGAACAGCAGCCGCGACAATTCACCACGCCAGTCGAAAGCTCGGCTGTGGGAAGCGGCTCCGTTTAGAAATACACGTACGCGGTGCATGGTTTCCTTAGAATGAGAAGGCGACTTCGCCGCCCACTCGTTCGTAACTACCCAAGAAGCGCAACGGCGATTTACCGTCGGGCTTAAAACTTTGGAAGAAGGCCTTAACCGTCCAGGTGTCGTAAGGTTTCAGCGTGACGCCAGCTTGAAAAAAATGGTCGGTGAGGCGTAGCCCCCGAAAGTACTGCCCCTCGAGCTCGAGTTTTTCGCGGAGCAGGGATTTACGCACGAGGCCGTTCACACCAATCTGATCGGCTACGTCCGGGATCGCATAACGGTCGAACTGCGCTTGCGCGCCGATGGTGAACCCTTCGATAAATGCGGGCGTCCAGTCGGTGCCCACCACCACCGAGAAGCTGTCCAGATAGGTACGCGTTGGGGCGGCCAGTGTAGTGCCCACCGGATTGTTGACGGTGTAGCGCCCATCGGCGCGGACAACGACCTCCTCGAAGCCCTTGGACAGGCTCAGTCCCACCGTATGCACGTTAGTAACGACCTGGCGCAGCTCCGGGCTCCCCGCGGTAGTTAGCGCTTGGTCAAGCACGGGAAAACGATTTGCCTGGTTCAAGTAAGTGAGGTCGAAATTCATCGATGAAAGCACGTAAGAAAAACGCGCCCCGGCCTCGGCCGATTCAAACCAACGATCGCCGACGTCAGAATCGTTGATAGCCACGCCACCGAGTGACGTCGGCAAGCGCGGCGCATTTCGGCGCGGCGAGACAAAGGCCTGCGCGCTGCCATTGGCAAACGTGTAGCTGACGCTGGCTAACGGAATCGACCGCTTGTTTCGGGGCGTATCCAGAAAATCGTAGTTGCGGTAGTCCCGCGGATTCATGAGGTCAGTCGGGGGAATGCCGAAGGTCTCGCCCCAGCTCAGCACCTGGTACCCCATCCGCACGCGCCAATCGCCGCGCGTGTAGGAAAGATGCGCATTACGCGGCGTGAGTTCTAGACCGTCCTGGGCGCCGGTGGTGGGCTGTACGCCTTTTTGGTAAATTCCCCACGCCCGGCCCTCCAAATTTAGGTCGAGCGCGTCTTTACCCACGGTAAAGCCGTGTTTGATTTGCACCTCGGTCTGCAGCCTTCCGAAGCTGTAGTCCGTGCCGTCTATGCGCGTGTAGTTGTCCAGGCTGACGCGGCCACTGACCTCCGTGGCTTGGGTGAGGTTAGCCAGGGCGAGGGCCAGCGATAAAATGTATCCCCGTTGGCGCATCAGCGTCCTTGGAACCTTTCGAGATTAAATTCCGACGCCGGAATCGGTTTCACCGTCATTGTGCGGATGTGGATCGTCGACTTCTGGTCGGCGCGAATCGCATCCTTGATTTCAATCGCCGTCGGGCGGGTGTTGCCCCCGATGGCTTTATAATTGGAAAACGTGGCGAGCTTTAGCGGCTTTCCCGCAAGCGAGAGGTACTCCGTCGAAAGCGGGCGGAAGCTTTTCTTCTCGATGACCGCGCGAATCTTGTCGTAGGTCAGCCCCTTCTTGTTGGCTTCGAGAAACAGCGTCCAGGTCCGGTCGTTCTCCTTTTCAATCTTGGCGGTGTAATCTCCAGTCCAGCGTGTGCGGCTGATATCGCCGTTAGCCGCCTGTCCGGTGAGTTTCTGGCTCAACGAGATGCGCACGCCCCGCTTTAGGTTCGGCACGTACGCCCACATGTTCTCATCCACCATCAGCAGGGCGCGGTCCTTGTCGCGGGCCGGGGCCAGCGTTTTGATTAACGTCCGGTTGCTGCCGTGGATAGAAACTTCGAAGGTTCGCGGATCGTCGAATGAGGATTCGACGTCGACCTTCATGACGTAGTCGCCATCGGGATTACGAATCGCGTCGGCTTTTTTCAAAATCTCTTCGGGGGTGATCGCAAAGCCTGCGGTGGTCAGACCGAACGTGACCAATGTAAAAAACCATTTCATGTTTACCTCTCTCATACGGACCTCAGCGCTTCGCCAATCGGTAGCCGCGTTACTTTGAAGGCGGCTAGCAGCGTACCCAAGAAGGCGCACGCCACCCCGAGGACGAAGGTAATGAGTCCCGATTTGATCGTTAGTTCCACAAACACATTGAACTGGCGCGTAAGGCCGGGGCTTGGCGGCATTAAAATGCCGTGGCGCAACACCGTGTAGGCCAAAATCGCCGCGAGCAAAACGCCGGCAAGCGATCCCAGAATTCCTAAAGCGGCGCCTTCGGTGAGAAAGAGGGCCAGGATCTGGCCGCGCGATTCTCCGTTGGCCCGCAGGTTACCCACTTCCTGCTTGCGTTCGAGGATGCCGGTCGAAATCGTGTTGAAGATGCCGAGCACCACGATGAGCAGGAAGATCAAACGAATGACCGAGAACTGCGATTCCAGCCAGTCCACCGCGTTTTGGTAGTAGACCTTGTCGAGGACTGCGAACGGAATGGCTTCCAGCTCCGGGTGTCGGCCTTCAACGGCGGCCGCGACGGGTTTCCACGTGTCGACGTCTTTTAACCCCAGCGAAATGCTTTCAATTCGGTCGGTGTCGAGCAGAGTCTGCGCCACTTTTAGCGGTATGCGGTAGACGAGGTCGTCGAACTCTTTAGCGCCGGTGTGGAACACCCCGATTACGGTAAGGTCCGCGCCATTCATGCTCCCGTGGACCGTATTGGCGAGCACGGTCACGCGATCGCCAGGCTTAACGTTCAGCGTGTGGGCTAGCCCTTTTCCGAGCAGAATACCGTCGGGTTGATGCTTGAGCGTCTCGCCTTCCACGATGTTCAACGCGTGGAAGAAGTCCGCCTCTTCCGCGCCGTTAATGCCTTGACCACGACCGCTCAAGGTGACCGCGCCGTTAGAAATGAGCGAGTAAAAATTTAAACGGGGAAACACGTGGGTCACGCCGGGGATCTTGCGGACCTCCTCCAACGTGGGGGCCGGGTTTTCGATCCAATGTTCCCACGGCTTTTCGTGCACCTTATCGCGGTAACCGCGGGTGTTGATTTGTCCGTAACCCAACCGCGAGTGAATCGAGTTGATGCGGTACTGATTCATGATGCCGTGGTTGAAACCTTCGAAGGTGAAGAGCGATCCGGTACCGATGGCGACGGTGAGTAATACCGCGAACGTGCGGCGAGGATTGCGCAGTAAATTGCGCGCGGCCAAGTTGATTAAAAGCAGGAATGAGCTCACCCGCCACCTCCGGCTTTGTCGGGGGCCATGAGCCCGTCTTGGATGTAGATAATGTTGTCGGCGAACGAGAGCGCCATGGGATCGTGGCTCGCCACGATGATGGTGGTGCCGCGTTCGGCGGCGGCCTTTAACAGCTCCATCACTTCGCGACCGGTCTTCTGATCCAAGGAAGCGGTGGGTTCATCCGCCAAAATCACTTTCGGGTTCTTCACCAAGGCGCGCGCGATGGCCACCCGTTGGCGTTGCCCGCCGCTCATTTCGTTGGGCTTCTTCTTCAGGTGATCGGCCAAGCCCACCGCGGTGAGGGCCGCTTCGGAACGTTTCAACCGCTCCGCGTGGCCCAAATTCTGGTTCTTCAAAAAGTATTCGACGTTTTCGAGCGCACTGAGAGTGTCGAAGAGAAAGAACTGCTGGAAGACGAAGCCCATGTCGAAGCGACGAAAATGGTTCTTTTGGCCTTCATTTAAAGCGCTAAATTCCTGACCACCGTACAGCAAATTGCCGGTTTGAACCGGCTCGATGAGCCCCAAAAGGTGAAGCAGGGTGGACTTTCCCGAACCCGACGGCCCAGCTAACGCGGTGATCTTTCCCGATGGAATCTCGGCACTTAATCCACGCAGGGCCGGAAACAGAGCGTTCCCCAACCGGTACGTGAACTTCAGATCACGGCAGACAAAAAGGCTCGTATTACTCATTAGTTAAATCCAATACACGAAAGTCGCGCTAAATGATGCACTTTGTCAATTGAGCCCCGGTCACGGGCAGCGCCGCCCAAGCCAAATTGCAAGGGGTGTACCCCGGTCGGAGACGTTTTTGGCGCGGGTGTTTAAGGGGTAGTGAGTGAATTAATGGGTTCCCACCACGATTCCGATAAGCAATAGAGAACGCGAGGTAACGCTTTGCCTGCCGAGAACAGAAAAAATGAAGCCGGGCCAGTTCACTGGCTAGGAAACTTCGAAGAAGCCTTCCGCGTATTGTTCTTCGAGTCGGGCATGGGCATTTCGCTGGCCGATCTCGATCGCAAGATCGTGGATATCAATCCTGCGTTCGAAGAACTTTTGGGTTATTCCAAAGCCGAGCTCGTCGGAAAGACTTTCCAGGGCATTCTCTATCCCGAAGACTCGCCGCTAAACATCGAGTTGCACCGTCAGCTACTGGCCGGTGAGCGCGAGAAATACCACATGGATCGCCGGTACATAAAAAAGGACGGCGAGATCCTCTGGACTCGTCTGGCGATTTCCATTTTGCGCGATAAAGCCGGCCGACCCGAACTCGTGATGGGTATCATCGAAGATATCAGCGAGCAGAAGAAGGCCGAAGCTAAGCTGCGTGAGCAGCAGGAACAGCTCTCGCAAGCGAGCAAGATGTCGGCGTTGGGCGAAATGGCCAGCGGCATCGCGCACGAAATTAATAATCCGCTTAACGTCATTAACTTCCGCGCGGGGCAAGTGAAGAATGCGCTGAAGCTGGGCAACGTGGATGCGATTGTCTCGCAAAAGATTACCGAGAACTCCGACAATATCGAAAAGAACGTGGGCCGCATCCAGGCGATCGTGAAGGGCTTACAAGCCTTCGCGCGCAAAGGGGATCAGGACCCGTTCGAAAAGGTAGGCGTGACGTTCCTTATGAACGAGGCCATCGAGCTTTCGCAGGATCGCTTCAAGTACAAGGGGGTGGATCTGAAGATCAACCGTCCCACCAAAGACATTCAGATCGAGTGCCGCCCCACCCAAGTGCTGCAGGTGCTGGCCAACTTGATGAACAACGCCTTCGACGCAATCTGTGAGCACAAAGGCGAACGTTGGGTGCAGCTGGACGTTCAGGACTTGGGCCACGCGGTGGAGATTTGGGTGACCGATAGCGGGAACGGGATTCCCGAAGAGGTCGCCAAGAAAATGTTCCAGCAGTTCTACACGACCAAGCCCGTCGGTAAGGGCACGGGTCTTGGCTTAAGCATTTCCAAATCGATCTTGGAGACCCACCGCGGCCTGCTGAAAATCGACGCGACGGTCCCCAATACCCGCTTCGTCATCGGTCTGCCGAAATTGCAGGCGGATACGTACTACAAGTCCGCGGCGTAGCCTCACTCGGTCAGACCGTAAAGTTTCTTAAGCTGCTGCTTCATCGTGGCCGGGTACTTGGCCGGGTTCTTCAGCATATCGTCCTTCACGGGCTTAAGCGTGCTGATGAGCGACTCCGTAAGGCCCGCCTCTTCGAACGTGGCTACCTCCTCCAGCACCGCCGAGACGGTCTCGCTGCCGCCAATCACATTGCCCGGCTGTCCGAACGTATGCGCGAAGCCAAAGCCTTTGCTCTTTACCGCGTGCTCGGCCGCGCTGCTTAGGAACGACTCGAACTCCTTTTGCGCGCCATCTTTGTAAAACGCCTTTTGGTCGGCCGATTTGAATAACGAATTCTGTTTCATCGCCGCGATGATATTTTTTACCGCGAGATCGCGCGTGGCTAGGTCAGCCTTTGGGTCGGCCAGCCGTTTAATGCCGCGCTCGAGGTTTACCTTCACGAACTTCGGATAAAAATCATCGGTGGCCGCAACGGTCTGGTTTTCTGATCGCACGGGGCCGGAGGGCACCATGCCCTGCGGCAGTTTCGCGTGCGGGTTGTCGAGCAACGCGGGCACGACTTTTTCCGTCACGAAGTCCTTATCCGCTTTAGCCAACGCCCACGCCATCGCCTCGTCGTGTAGGTACATCATCTCGGAGGTGCGAAAGGCCGGGTCCTTCAGCCACTGCGCGACCCGGGTCTTTTTCTGATCGGTGGTCAGCACGGTGCCGTCCAGGGCGAACTGGTAGAACGGGTAGTCTTCATTCTTGTCCGAGAGCGGAAGATTAAGCCGCGCGTCCATGCGCTTCAACCCATCGGGCAGACTCTGGAAGAAGGCGTCCTGCAGCATTGGCGGCAACGTCATCGCCAGGGCATATTGCTTGGCGAGCTCCCCGGAGAACCACATCTCCGCCAGCTCCTTAATCCGCTTTTCCAGCCGATCGCGCACGGGCTTATCCAGCTCATCCTTTTTAGCCTGCATGAAGTAGAGAAAGTGCAGCGGGCTTTGCCCCTCAAAGCTGCCGAACTCCTTGATGCCACCGGCCCCCTTTTTTAGCTCAGGGACCCACGGAATCTCGCCGATAAATTTCAGCTGCTCGTCGGCGGAAAGCCCCTTGAAAAGTTCGAGCACCTGCCGAGCATTCGCCTCCGCGCCGCTTTGCTTGGCTGACGCGCCCAGCGGCCGGGTGAACTGGATGAAGTCGGAAACGGCGGAGCCACGAAGCAGGTCACGGATCTTATCCACGGTCTTAAACGGCCCACTGAGCCCCGCGCGCTGCGCAGAGTACAGCAAGTTCAAGGCGCGCGGCTCGGAGCCCCAAATGACGGTTTCGCCGTCGGGCTTTAGCTCTTTCCACTGTCGGTCGAGCTCCGCCGCCACCTCTTTGGCCAGCGGCCCTTTTTTCGGCACGCGCTCCATGAGCTGCAGCGTTAGCTCGCGTTCGCCCAACTGCTGCAAGCTCGTGAAAAGCCACTCGTGGAGGTCCTTTTGCGGCTTCACGTCCTTGGGGGCCGGCAAGCAGGCCGTGAAGTGGTAGCGCAGCTCGTTCACGCAAGTTTTCTTCTTACCGCACTCCTTCTCGATCGTGCAGTTCTCAAGTGGTCGCTCGCACGCTTTACGGTTGGGCTCCGAGTCACGGCCGAGCTTTATCAGCGCTTCGACGTTGAAGGTGGGCTCGCTCGTCACTTCGTTCGCGATAAGGGAAGCGAGCAGCGAGTTGACGACGGGGCGGCGATTTCCGGCCTCCTTCGACCAGTCGGCCGACGCCTTTAAAATACTTTTCACGAGCGCCAGCTTTTTCCGTGGCTCCTTGGGCAGCACCCCCTTGCTTTTCAAAATGGTGATCACCTGGCCGGCCACGCCGGCCACCAGCGGCCCCGCGAACGAAGTGCCGTTGGCCGGCCCCATCTTGCCTTTGCCAATAGGGCATAGCGGGGCTTGCTCCGTCTCGTTCGCCGCGTCGTCGGAGGCGGAGGAGACGAGCGTGTACACGCCGGCGCCGGGGCCGTACACGACGGCGGCGGTGGAGAATGGGCTGTCCGCCGAAAATTCGTCGGTGGCCCCCACTTTTAACACGGGCGACAGCATCGAGTACTCCGTCTCCTTGGATTTAATTCCGGAGTTACCGGCGGCCTGGATGACGAGGCAGCCCTTTTCTTTGGCCTTCTCGTACCACAGCTCCTCTTCTTCTTTGGCGCCGAGCTCGTCGGCGAGCGTGCCCCAGGAAAGATTCACCACGTCGTGCTCTTCGCAGGCTTTTTCCACCGCGGCGGCGATGAGGGCGGTGGATCCTTTTCCGGCCGAATTGTTTTCGGTGTGTCGGTAGCTAGTGACCTCGACCTGGCTCGTGACGCCAATCTCCTTTCCCGCGATCATGCCGACCACGCCGGTGCCGTGGCCGTCCACGTCGGTATCGGCGGCCCCTGCCCGACCGTGCCCCTTTGCGGTCTTAAAGCCTTGGGAGTCCAACGAGTCGGTGTGCCCCTTCACGTCGAAACCCGTGTCGACTACCGCCACCTTGGCGTAGGCGGGCGTCTTGGATTTGGTGGCCACCGCCGCGACAATCTTGTCGCCGAGATCGGCCCCGACCTGAAGCCGGGCCCACGAGGGGTTATGTTTTCCGCAGTGCGGAGTGAGGTGGCATTTGGCCGCCTCGCCGACCGCCGCTACGGCGCCCGGCTTTCCCTTGGCCGCGGGGTCGGGCTTGCCCTCGTCGTGCTCCATCGGGATCGCTTCGTAGTCCGACTCGATCGACAAGACGTCCTTATTCGCTTTCAGCTCCTTTAGGGATGATTCCCATTCCTCCACCGGTGTCCCTTCCTTCGCGCGGATGACGAGAAACTTTCCGCCCTCGATTAAAAACTCGTAGGTCGGCGGGATGAGCTGCTTCACGCGATCCTTGGCCTTCGTGTCCCTCACGCGCACCACTTTTTGATTGAGGATGGGACGCTGGGCGGAAGCGGGAGGCTTACGTCTGGCCCGGACGGCATCGGCCATGGGAGGAACCGTTAGCAGGAGAAGGCCCACGAGCAGGAGCGTCATTTTCTTCATGAGGAAATTATACTCGGGGAAACAGAAATTGACCGTGGTTCAAAACGACGAGATCCTTGGGCCATGATCGGACTGATTCTTCCCGCCGTCATCGCCATTGCCGCGATACTCGCCGAACATTTTTTACGCGGTGAGCTCGACGAGCGGGGAAATCAGCTCTTCGGACTAACGATTGGATTAGCGCTCACGTACGGCCACCGGTTCCTACGGC
>JAYUBV010000660.1:0-3126 GCA_043740655.1 Pseudomonadota bacterium
AAGTCGAGGGGGCCCTTCAACACGTTGAAGGGCGCCGGAATTTCCCACTCGGTATGGGCGAGCAGCCCCACGATCTTTTCGATCTGGGCGATGGTCACCGAGCCGGTAACGTCGTACTTCAAATTCGGGAACTCGCTGAGCAGTCCTCCAATGTCGGCCACCACTGCCGCATAGCCTTCCTTAACCTGAGGTAACAGTGCATCCACGCTCAGGCTGACCTTTCCGCTCACCGGATTCTCTTTGTGGCCGGTTACCGCGCGATCGCGCTTCAGATCGGCGGCAAGTTTCAATTCGATGGGTTTCACCAATTTGGCGACCGGGCTTTTCACCGAGCTTGGGAAGGCAAAACGGGCCTCCGCCGGGCAATCGAGCTCCAGGTGATCCGTCGGCGGCTCCAGGGAGAGGTCCAGTTTGCACAGCCCGGTCTTCACTCGCCGCAGCCCCTCCACTAGGTTCAACCCTTCGTAAGAGACCTTCGCGTTCAGCGTGCGCAGGTGTTTGGTGCCTTCGACATAAAGCTTCATCGTGCGTGGCTTGGCTCGGTAAGTGGCGTCGATTAAGAATTTCATTCCGTCCTTTGACTCTTCGCCTTCGCTGTCGGCTTTCACGGTGAGCCGCTTCCCATCGCCGAGATCCGCCTTTACCTCCGCCACTAAAATCGTGGGAAAATGATACTTGAGATCGGCTTGCCCCGCGTACGTTTGCGCGTTCAAGTGAAAGTGAACCTTATCCGCCAAAACGCGAATTTCGTTCGGCAGGGACTGTAGCTTATTTGGGATTCCCTTACGGACGTCGGGTGCCAGAAAGACGTCGAGTTTAGCCGCGCAGCCACTCACATGGGTGAGTGGAATGGGCTTGGGTAGATCTACGCACGGAGCTTCAGCGGTCAGGGCAATCTCTTTTAACCAAAAAGACTTCGACTTGGCGGAAAGGTGGGCGGACCGAAAACTAATGAGGATTCCTTGGCGTCGCAAAACTTTCACGGCCAGCGCCAACGTCCTGTCGTTCAGAATAATCGAAGGCCTCAAATTCACCGCGAGCACAAACAGCGCCAAGACGACGACGAAGGCGCCCAGGCCGAGCGCCAAACGTTTAGTCCATTTTTTAAGAACCGCTTTCAAAACTCCTCCCCGAAACTGAAATACACCCGCCAGCCGCCGCGTGGGTCATTGGGGACAGGTAATACGAACCCACGCGCCAGCGTAGTTCGGAAAACTCCGATAGGCGATTCCCACCGTAGGCCAAAGCCCGGCGAGATAAAAATTTCGCGGTCGAGCGTGGCCGAACGGTGGCCCATCATACCGGCGTCGCCGAAGCCAATGGGCTGCAGTCTCCACGGCAGCAGGTCGGGAAGCCGCAGCTCGGTGCTAAAAAACACCGACGTCAGCGCGCCATTCACGTCGGGCAACGAAATTCGAGCAAAGCCGCGCAGGTCCATGGATCCGCCTAGGAAATGACGGAAGTTCGGCGGTAAACGTGCCGAGCCAGCGTCGTCGACGAAGGTGGTGGCGATCGCCCCGCGAAATCCCAAAACTGCGAACGGCGGCTCGTAGCCCCCGAGATTAATCAGCGTGTCCGCGTAAAACCGTACCAGCTGCGCACTCACGTTGGACAACACGCCCTGCGCGGTGGCGAGGCCAGTCAGATCCACGGCAAACCCCGCGCGCGGACTGGATCGGAAAAATTCGTGGTCGTGGCTTTCTAACCGCGCCGACCCGTTCAGCGATAGAAAATTGCTTTCCTTGGGGCCGGCGCCGCGAACCGATCGCAGCATCTGCAGCGTCGGACCAAAGAGAAAGGAAAAGCCTAGCTTCTCGGTGTCGAGCGTGGTTCCCGGCGTCAGCTGTAATTGGCCGTTGTAGCGTTCGTAATAGCGCTCATCTTCGTGCTTGAATGACAACAGCGGGCTGAAGTGAAGACGCGACGGGAAGGGCAGGAAGTACCACTTGGGTTTGAGCGCCAGCTCTTGAAGGCGGAAGGAGCCCGAGGCCGCAACTTCAAAGTTGGATCCCAGATCGCCTAGACGTAGATGCTTCCACGAGGCGCGTGCCGAGGGGCCGCGCTCGGTGTTTATGCCTACGCCGAAGGCAAGGGTGCGCGGCGGACCGGAGGTGTTCTTCTGTAACAGCGCCACCTCGTCGCCATTGCAGGTCACCGAGAAGTGGGTGTTCTGTAGCAAACCTTCGGTCACCACGCGGTTTTCGGTCACGCGCAGCCAATCCCCCTGAAACGGATCCCCGATGTGAAAGGCGTCGTAACGGCGTAGCGCGTTCCCATTAAAATCAGCGACGGGCTCGCCAGTCACACTGGTGATCGTCTGTAGTTTCCCCGGCGTCACGGTGACGAGGACTTCGCCGCTATTCGGGTCTGCCTGAATCTTTTGTTTGGGACAGGCGTATCCCAAACGATTCAAGCGGGCGACGAAGCGTTCGTCGATGCTGTCCAGCAACTTAGAGTTCAGCGTTTCGCCCCGAATCCGGCGCAGCTTTTCGGAATGAAAATTATCCGGAGCCCCCTCGATCTGGAGGGACTTCACTACCGCGAGGTCGCCCAGGGTGACCACGATCTTATCGCCATTGATAGTGAACGCGGGGTGGTGGTAGCCACGGAGCTTCAGAAACGTTTTCAAGTGAAACACGGCCTGACTATCGGTGACGTTCGACCACGCTTCGAGCTTGGGATCCGAGCAGATAAGCGACCGCTCGCTCTGGTTCAGATCGATGCCCGGGCTTTCTTTGATGAGGAAGCGGCAGACGATCTCATCGCCGTTTTTCGCCACGGCGTGTCCAGCGGAAAAAACATAAAGCACCGCCAGAAGTAATTTTTTCCTCGAAAGGGGAGCCATGCGGGCCGGGTTTTGCATTCTTTGGACCATAGGGAGGTAAGGGTTAATATCCTATTGCGACGCATTAATCCAGGGTTGGATCGTGTTAAATATAACTATAAATTCAGAAGTTTAGGAGTCACAAGTGAAGCACTATTTCGTATTGCCACCCCTCCCTTTTGTGGCCGAAGAAGTAAAGGGCGTCTGCTCGGCCGAGCAGGTTCAAGTTCACTATGAAAAGCACCACAGACACTACATAGAGAAGGTGAATCAGCAGTTGCTGGAAGCCGACTTGCACCTGA
>JAYUBV010000661.1:0-3124 GCA_043740655.1 Pseudomonadota bacterium
GAGCCCAGTACGGCAATTTTCTTCTTACGCGTTTCGGTCATGGGTGTTCCAGGCAGTAACGAATGAAAAAGTAGAACATCGGCGACGAAAGGGCTAGCCCGTCCACCCGATCCAAAAGTCCACCGTGGCCGGGCAGAAAGGTGCCCGAGTCCTTTTTATGCTGACTGCGTTTCAAAACCGATTCAAAGAGGTCGCCGAACTGCGCGAGGCCGCTGACGATGGGGGAGAACAGCATCAGGCGGATGCCGTTTACCGACAGGGGATCCATATTGCCGATGAATTTCATCCAGAAAACCGCAGCCCCTAGGCTAGCGATTCCCGCGGCGATCGCTCCTTCCACCGTTTTTTTAGGGCTCACCCGTACGGCCAGCGTATGGCGTCCGAACCAGCTGCCCGCGAAGTAAGCGGCGCTATCGCCGATAAACACCATCAAGAGGAGCAAAAACATTAGGTGCCGGCCCTGTTCCATCTGCACCACGGGAAGGACAAAGCCGAAGAGTCCGACCACGTACCACATGCCCAAGAGTTCCAACGACACGTCGTGCACGGCGGCCGGAAAATCGCCGTCGCGACTAGGCAGTACGACATGGCGAATGAACAAAGTGACCAGCCCGAACCAAAGCGCTATCCAGCCCCGCTCCAGAGAGACGGAGATCGCGGTGACCGTGAGGAGCAGAAAAAAAATCGGCAGCGATTTCCGCCAGAATCCGGGCGTGGCAAAGAAAAGGCGGTCGAACTCCAGGTACGCCATTACTGACAGGCTAAGGACTAACGCCAAAATGAGCAAGGGCGGGCCCGAAAATAGCAGCCACGTGACCAGGGCCGCCGCGATCACTCCGGCGACGATTCTTGTCTTCATGCGGGTAACTCCGTTTCGTTCTCTTTGGGCGTAGCGGTAACCTGGTGCGTGGTTTTTCCGAATCGCCTTTCGCGCTGACTAAATTCCGAAATGGCTTCTTTAAGCTCGGCTGCCCCGAATTCGGGCCAGTAGACCGGCGTGACGTAAATTTCTGAGTAGGCAATTTGCCAGAGTAATAAGTTACTGACGCGGCATTCGCCACCGGTGCGGATCAACAGATCCGGATCGGGCACGCCGGGACGGTAAAGCGCATCATTGATCGTTTGTTCGGTGATGCTGTCGGGCTCGAGACGGCCTTCGCGAACGTCGCGCGCAATTTTTTTGGCGGCGTCGACGATTTCCTGGCGTCCTCCGTAGGACAGACAAAGGGTCAACGTCATCTTGGGCTCAGCGAGCCGCGTGGACTTGATCACGCGTTGAAGCTCGGCCTGAACCTTTTCCGGCAGCCGATCGAGCGTTCCTTGCGCGGCCAACGAAACGCCGTTTTTGATGAGCTTCTTGTCCATCGTTTTAAGATGTTGGATGAGTAGCCGCCACAGCAAACTGACTTCCGGACGCGGACGTGACCAATTTTCGGTGGAAAAGGCGTAAAGGGTCAGGTGCTTCACACCGAGATCGGCGGCCGCGGTCGTGATGTCGTCGACCCGCTTGGCCCCCTCTTGGTGACCGCGCGTGCGTAGTTTCCCCCTGCTTTCGGCCCAGCGCCCGTTACCATCCATAATAATGGCGATATGCTGGGGAATTTGCGTCAAGGTAGTCACGAGCGCCTTACAGCGTCATGACCTCTTTAGATTTGGCCTCGACGGCCTTGTCGGCTTCCTGCGTGCAGTGGTCGGTGGCTTTCTGTAGCTCGTCCTGGAAGCGTCGCATGTCGTCCTCCGAAAGGGCCGGATCCTTCTGCTTCTTCGCTCCGTCCATCGCGTCACGGCGAAGGTTACGGATGACGACCTTGGCATCTTCGCCAAACTTTTTGATCTGCTTTACGAAATCTTTGCGGCGCTCTTCGGTGATGGGCGGCATGTTCAGACGGATAATTTTACCGTCGTTCATCGGCGTGAGGCCGACGTTGGCGGCGAGAATACCTTTTTCGATTTCGTTAAAAAGTCCCTTATCCCAAGGGGTGATCGTAATCGTGCGGGCATCCGGAATCGCCAGGGCCGCGACTTCCTTCAGCGTCATCATCGTGCCGTAAGCGTCTACCTTGACGCCTTCTACCATCGAAGTGGTGGCACGTCCCACACGTAAGCGCGAGAATTCCACCTTCATGTGTTCGATGGCTTTTTCCATCGCCTTCTTAGTTTCTGGGATATTTGGATTCATCGATCTCTCCTCACGGTCGTGCCGACCTTTTCTCCAAGGATGGCACGCTTGAAGTTTCCTGCCTTATTCAAATTGAATACCAAAATGGGGAGTTCGTGGTCCATGCACAGCGAAATCGCCGTGGAGTCCATGACCTTGAGCCCTTTTTTGAGAACGTCGAGGTACTCGAGCGTTTCGTAAAGCTCGGCATCGGCGTTCGTTTTCGGATCATCGCTGTAGATACCGTCCACCTGGGTCGCCTTCATGATGATCTCGGCGTTCACTTCCATCGCGCGTAACGAAGCGGCGGTGTCGGTGGTGAAGTACGGGTTTCCGGTTCCGGCCGCGAAGATCACAATGCGTTGTTTTTCTAAATGGCGGACGGCGCGGCGGCGGATATACGGTTCGGCTATCTGATGCATTTCGATGGCCGACTGGACGCGAGTGTAGACGTCGAGCTTTTCGAGATGATCTTGCAACGCGAGGCTATTGATCACGGTCGCCAGCATCCCCATGTAATCGCTAGTGGCGCGGTCCATTCCCTTGGCCGTTCCCGCGATACCGCGGAAGATGTTGCCACCGCCGAGCACGACCGCGATTTCCACGCCCATGTCGTAAACTTCTTTGATCTCTTTCGCGATGCGTTCAATGGTTTCGGTGTTGATCCCGAAGCCTTTATCGGCGGCGAGGGCTTCGCCGCTCAGTTTCAGCAAAACACGTTTATAGACCGCCTTGCCGGTGCCTTTTTTTGATGTGGATTCAGTCATGCGTGCCTTACTGGGCCGTCCTTACGGACGGCCATATTTCAATAGAGGATTAAGCGTCGGCCGGCTTGGGGGCCAAGCCTTCACCGAGCTGAAAACGGGCGAAACGGCGAATCGACATATTTTCGCCGAGCTTCGCAATCGCCTCTTTCAACAAGGTTTCGATCGTCTTATCCGAATCTTTTACGAAACGTTGATGCAT
>JAYUBV010000662.1:0-3115 GCA_043740655.1 Pseudomonadota bacterium
TGGCCGCCACCGTGTCAATGAAAGGTCAGGGTTTGGACCAGGTTTCCCAGTCCTCGCGGGCATGGGCGGTGACGTTGAGGGGGGCCACTTCCAGGCAGCCGGCTTCGAAGCGGGCGGCGGCAAGGGCTGCGACCATTCCGGCGTTATCGCTGCAATGGCGAGGGGCGGGAAAGTAGGCCTGGGGGAGCCGTTCGCGTAGCCGTGAGTTGCAGGCCACCCCTCCGGTCACCACGATATTTCCGCCTAGCTCCTTCTGCGCGCGGCGTACCTTAATGACGAGGGCGTCTACGATCGCCTCCTGGGCGGAGCTTAGGATCTGGGCGCGCTTGAGCTCGGCTAAAGGGTGGTGTTTTTGTAGCTCGAGCCCCACCGCAGTTTTTAGTCCCGAGAAGGAGTAGTTAAAACCGGTGATCTGGGCGCGGGGAAAGGGGTGGAGCTCGCGTTGGTCGGGCGGGAGTGCGGCCGACATCGTGTCGATGATCGGTCCCGCCGGGTACTCGAGCCCCGCAGCCTTGCCGACCTTATCGAAGGCTTCGCCGGCGGCGTCGTCCAGCGTGCCGCCGAGCCAGGAAAACTTGCCGACGCCTTCGACGAAAAAAAGTTCCGTGTGGCCGCCACTAACGACGAGCGCAATCCACGGGTAGGGTGGGGGAGACTTCTGTTCGGCCTTGGCGAGTAACGGAGAAAACAGGTGCGCCTCGATGTGGCTCACCGTGGAAAACGGCTTGCCCAGCGCGAAGGCCAGTGACTTCCCGTACGCCAACCCGACGACCAGCGCCCCGATGAGCCCCGGCCGGTTGGTGGCGACGATCCAGTCCAGGTTCTGTGGTTTTAGTTTGGCGGCGGACAGCGTTTCGCTTACCGCTAGCGGTAGTCCGCACAGGTGTTCGCGGCTAGCCACTTCGGGCACGATGCCGCCCCAGCGCTGCATGGCCTTGGTGTGCGAGTAGGTCTTTTCCGCGAGAAGAACGCCCGTCGCCGTATCCCAAATGGCGGCGCATGAGTCGTCGCAGCTAGTTTCGAGGGCCAGTAAACGCATGGGACGCTCCCTTTACCACATTACGGTATGATACGTCCGTGAGTATCCCCACGAGACTGTTGGCCCCGGTACTCATCTTTCTAATGTCGTTACCGGCCTACGCAACGAGATTTAGTTGCCTCGTCAGCTTCGCGACCGTTCCCGAGGGGGAAGACGGCTCCGTTCTTTACTCGTTACGTCCCGACGGTACCGATGCCGTCGTGTTGCAAGTGCGCAATCTAAGCGCGGGGCGCTTCGATCCCTAGTGGTAGATCTCGATGAGGTTAGGATCGCCCGTGGGTTTGTTGGCAATGGGGCCACGGGAGCCCGTGTCGTTTTGCTTTACGCGCAAGGTGCGCATCAAAGCGTCCATCCCGATAAACTTCACCGAGTAACCAATTCGCCCCTTGCCATTGTTAGGGTGCCAGCCGCTATGGACCATCTCTTTAGTTGCCCAACCAAATGACGTCGGATTGTTCTCCAGTACGGGGATTCCCTTGGTCAGCGTTACCGAATGCGAAGCCGGCGATTCCGAAGCGTACTGTCCGTAAGGGCCGCCCGGCGCCGTGTTGCCCGCGTCGATCTGAATGAAACCGTTGCCACGATTCTTCGACCCCACCGATGCGGGGAGGTAGGCCGCGGTCGGACTCTGTGGAGTTTGAATAAGGTTCCCCTGTGGATCCGCCGCCTCCTGATAGTCGGGGAACATTCCCATCGCGTACTGGGGCTCTTCGTAATCATCCTGGCGATTGGGATCCGGGAAGATCGTATAGAGGAGCGCGTCGAAAATCGAGGGGGCGCGAATCGCCTGCAGCGCCGTCCGGTCCGCGCGTTTGCTGGGATCCATGTCGGGCCACCCCGTGTCCTGAAAGCCGTCGGGGCGAGACGCCGAGTTCACCGGGTGGAATCGATCAAGCAGCGCCATCACCTTGGTGTTCATGATTCCCAAATTGTCACCGGGGCGGAAGCTGAAGTTGATCATGCGGTTGTTGTTACCGGGACGGTTTTGCACGGGGACCAACTGATCCGCCGTCACGCTGGGGCCGATGCGGCTGCCGAAGGGCTTTGCCGCCGACGTGGCTTCGAGCAGGGGGAAGGCATCTGCCCACGCTTCGGGCATGAAGAAGAGCTTAGGCTTAGCCGAAACCTTCACCGCGAAATAGGTGATGATCGATTGCTCCTTTGTGACGAGGGGAACCATGCCGTCGAAATCAAGGAAGCTCGGGCGCCCGACGCAACCGTCGCCCACCACATTGAAGTTGATGAAGAAGAGCGAGGCGCGCATCGTCTGCGGGGTCACGCGAATGTACTCGCCACCTTCGGGGAGCAGAATCTGCACTTTAAAGCCTTCGCGGTTGGCGAACGCTAGATTGCGGCGCGCGGATTCGTACGCGACCTTTCGGATGGGGTGAGTCTCGCTGTCGTTCAATTCGCCACCGGCGGTTTGATTCAGCCAACCCGCCAGGTCTTGAATCTGTTTCGAGTGGAACTGACTGCGCTTCGTGTAGACAGCGACTAGATGCTCGGCGAGGGCCCGGTTGTCGTTCGCGGCCGCGCGGCACTCCTGGTTCGCCGCTTCGGCAATTTTTCGGATCTGCGCGGCGATGGCTTGTGCAAAGGGATCGAACGCCGCGATGACGGGGGGAACCACGATCGGCGGGAGACCGCCGGTGCTGGGGCTGGCCTGACGGCAAAGGTTGGTGTCGTTGGCGTACTTCAGTCCCGAGATCGCTCGGTAACCGGCGGCCTGCTGGCAGATGAACGGCTCCGTACTCGGCGACTGATCGCCGCCGTTGATGAACTCAGGACCTCGCGGAAAATTTTTATTCTGGCGAAGGTGAGTGACTTGGACGCGCATGGCGAACTCTTTCAGGGTCTGGCGAAGGCGATAGTTCACCTGTCCCATGCGATTGAGCGATCGTGCTTGCCACGCGGCGCCAGCGTAGGCGGCCGAGTCGGCCGCGATCTGTAAATTCATTTTCGTGTTGATGAGGTGAGCAATGTCGACGACGAAACAAAAGAGGATGAACATGAAGGTGAACACGAGCGCGAACAGAACGGCGATTTGTCCCCGCTGCCCCGGCCTCTTTTGGCGGT
>JAYUBV010000663.1:0-10089 GCA_043740655.1 Pseudomonadota bacterium
GGTTTCCATTCCTTCGGTCAGTAGCTCGAAACCCCGCTTGGTAACCGTGATCTCGTAGCCAACGTTGTCGCCGCCCACGGTGATGGAGAAGCTATCGGCGGACTTGCTGATTACTTTTCCTCTTATGAATCCAATCATTTACTTTTCCATTCCCAAAGTGAGTCGCTGACTGCCGTGACAGACGGCGATGGCCAAAGCATCGGTGGCGTCGAACCCCAGATCCAGCCGGGCCCCTAACGTCATCTCCACCATTTTTTTAACCGCCCCTTTGTCGGCCCGGCCGCTACCCGCCACCGCCGCCTTCACCGCGGTGGGAGCGTACTCGTAGATGGGAATCTTTCTTTCCAGAAAGATACTGGCCACCACGCCCCGGGCCATCCCCAGATACAGCGCGCTCTTAGCGTTTTTACCAAAGAAGGTGTCTTCGAAGACGGCCTCGTCCGGCTGCAATTCATCAACCCGCGCTTTCAACTTATCCAATAGGACACCAAAGCGGGAGTAAAGGGCCATGCCCTTGGGGGCGACGATCGTTTCGGCAAAAATTAGACGCGGCGTTCTGTCGCGGTATTCCACGCAACCCACTCCGAGAAAATAGGAGCCCGGATCGATCCCCAAGATGCGGCGTTTCATCACTGGGGGAAGAATAATTCGAAGGCCGGGCGATGTCATGAATGATAAAACAGTGGTTATGCGCCGACTGCTCTTTCTGCTTAGCGCTCTTTCCGGGGCGTTGGTTTTATTCAGCTGTTCTCTGCGGCCGTATGCGCCCGAGCTTGGCCTAACCGTTTCGCCGGAGCAGATGCGCGATGTTTCCGAGCTCACGCATTTCGCCATCGCCGCTTCCGAAGGGGTGAGTGACTCCCTCACGTCGGCGAACGTGGGAAATCGCAGCTTGGAGTGCCTGAATGCGGTCGGGCAGATCTTTTTCCCTTTCACGTTGAGCCAGCTTAAGGCCGGCGCGTCCATTCCGATTGTTGGAGGCGCGCACCGGTTCACGATCCTGGGCTTCAAGGATGTCACGGGAACGCCGACCACGGTGGCGCAGCTATTTTCCGGCTCGTCCCAGCTAAAGACTTTCGTAGTGGCGCAAAAATCGGTGAACACGCTGGTGGCCACGTCGGTTGCAATGCAATCCACGTACGTATCGGGCGGCTCGACCGATCTGATGGTCCGCTGTCTGCCGGCGAGTTCGGCACTACATGGGCTGTATAACGTTTCGTCCTCGGTCAGCTACCTCAAAAATACCGGAAGCTGGGCGAGCACGAACGTGGGCACCGGAGCTAATCCTTCGCTATTCGTGGATAACCAAGGCGTGGCGCACGCCTCGATGGGCGGGGCATCCTTGACCTATCTGAACAATGCGAGCGGATCTTTCGTCAGCGACGGGGACATTGCGGGCGCCGTCGCAGGCAGTTCCGGAATCGTGCGGATGAGTAATGGGGCCGTGCAGGTGCTGGCCACGCGCCTGGCGCTGGCTTCGGAAGCTACGGTGTTTTCGCGGACGGGCCCGGCGGCTTGGGTGGAAGGCGGCACGGTGCTTACCAATGGCCTAACCAACTTTGCGGATCTAAATCTGCGCATCGGCCCGAAGGACACGATGCTCGCCACCGCGACCAAGAATACCACCCCGCCCGTCGTGCAGGTTAATACCAAGGGCGCTTCGGCGACCTGGGCCGCTCCCCTTGACCTCGGAGCGGCCGGAGCTCAGCCCTGTTCGTGGGGGACCTCGAAAGCGGGTGGCGCCGTGGACTCCTTGGGAAAAAGCCACGTACTTTTCCGGTGCCAGATTACGAGCGCTCCGGATAGCTTCATCCTCGCCTACGCGACCAACCGCACCGGAAGCTGGGTGGCAAGCACGGTGGGTCTTTCCACGAACTCGCTCGTGTCTATATCCCTCACCATGGACGGCGGCGACCTGCTGCACGCGATTTACTCGACCGACTTGGCGGCCTACTACATCACCGCTCCTTCCCAAACGGGTGCATGGAGTGCGGCCACCGTGGTTTATCTGTCTTCGCAAATCGGCGGCGTCGCCATCGGAGCCTTGAACAGCACGACCGCAGCGGCGCTATTTGAAGTGGTCGAGAATGGAGATCGCCGCTTACGGCCGGCGACTTTCGCATCCGGAACGTGGCAGACCGGCCCCCTTCTGATTTCTGGGCTGTCGACCTTCCAGCTTTTCCCCCTTATTTACTACCGCTAGCGGCGGTCGGGCCCAGAAAAAATCGAACGTCGAACGATGTCATAAATGATAAAACAGACGAGTAGAATGAAATGGTTGGTCACTATTCTTTCGGGGGTTGTCGGCGCCCTGGCTTTATTCAGCTGTTCGCTGCAGCCCATGGGGTCATCCCTCGCGTTGCAAGCTAACGCCGATCGCACACGCGATCTTTCCGAGCTAACCCATTTCGCGATCGCGGCGACAAGCGGGGTTAGTGACTCGCTGACGTCCGCGATTGTGAAAAACCGAAGTTTGGTGTGCTTAAACGCCACCGGTCAGATCGCTTTTCCGTACACGCTAAGCCAGCTGAAGAGCGGGGCTTCGGTGGCCATCGTGCCGGGTTCGCACCGATTCACGATCCTGGGATTTAAGGGCGTGTCGGGGCAGCCGACCTCCGTCGCGCAGTTATTTTCCGATTCCCCTTCGTTGCAGGCGTTCGTTGTGGCGCAAGTATCCGCAAATACGCTGACGACCTCCTCGGTGGCAATGCAGTCGACTTACATTTCGGGTGTCACTACCGATTTACTGGTGGCTTGCCCGTTCGCGGCCCAGCATGCGATCTACAATATCTCCGGCGGGGTCCATTACACGAAGAACGCCGGGACAGACTGGGTGTCGACGCCGATCGTTAACGGAGCCAATGAGTCACTCTTCGTGGACAACCAGGGGGTGGCGCACGCCTTGGTAGGGAGCACCACCCTCCGCTATTTGAACAATCGCTCGGGCGGTTTTACGTACATCGGCGCCGAGGTTACCAATGCCGCGGTCGCGGTATCCGGCATCGCGCTGACCAGCTTAGGGGCCGTGAACGTGCTCGCCGGGCGTGCGGGCGTCAACACCGACGCGCGGGTCTTTACGAGGGACGCCGCCGGAACTTGGAGCGATAGTGTTGCTGTGCTCACGACTCCAAACAATTTTACCGAGCTTCACCTTAGGATCGGACCCGAGGACACCCTGCTGGCTTTTGGGACTAAACAATCCATTCCGGCCTTTGCTCAAGTGAATACGAAAGCAATTGGAGGCGTCTGGGGCACCGCGATCGATATTGTCTCTGCGGGGTCGCAGACTTGTTCCTCGAGTACTTCAAATATAAGCGGCGCGGTCGACAGTGTCGGCAACGCGCACGTGATCTATCGCTGCCAAGTTACGACCGCGCCCGATAAATACTACCTCGGTTACGCTACCAACCGAACCGGAAGCTGGATGACCAGCGCGGTAGGCACAGCAACGGACTCACTCGGTTTCACCTCCCTCGCGATAGATGCCAGTAACAATTTGCATGCGATCTACGTAGTGAGCAACGCGGCGTACTACAGGACACTCGGCAACAACGACCCGAATGGCTGGGGAAGTGCGGTCCTTATCTACACCGCGGCTAGCATAGGGGCGGTCGCCATTGGGGGCGCGAGTAGCACGCCGGCCGGCGCCCTGTTGGATATAACGGAAGGCAGTACCCAGAGTTTGCGCGCCTTCACCTATTCGGGGGGGTGGCAATCTGGGCAGTACGTTCTCACCAACATTTCGGGCTTTCGGTTGTTTCCGCTCATTTACTACCGCTAGCGAACTGCTCCACGAGACGCCCGCCCAGAAAGAGGATTACCCCCAAGCCCAGCATGGTCAGCTCTTTGGTCATCGCCTTTTCGGCCTCGTGGAATCCCACGTACAACGCCAGCGCGGTTACGCCGAGGGCAGCGGCTTGGAGACATTTTCCGAGATAAAACATAGGGGGGAAGGTCTACCATATTTGGTAGCGTGCTATAATTTAGTTGCTGTACTCCCACGCGTATTTCCACGAGGCATTCCATGAAAAGGACCACCACTTTAATTCTGCAACTGTGCCTGCTCGTACAAATGCTTACCGTTACCGAGGCCTACGCGGCGAAGAAAGACTTCAAAGGATTGTTCGGCAGCTATCGTCGCGAAAAGTTCACCGAGAACGAAGCGGGCTCGGGCGAAATCGGCGTTGATCTAATGTTGTCGACGCTATTGCCGGTGACTCCGCTCATTCAGAGTCAGGAAGCCGTCTCCGGGGCCAAGTCGAACTTGAACTATGCGACGTTCTTCAATCTAGAAGGCGCGATTACCTACTCGCTGACCTACAACTGGCTATTGAGCCTTTCCGCCGGTTACTTCAACTACGACACGCGCAAGAAGACCGCTACCAGCAGTGATGCGCGACCCACTTTCCACCAATTTGAAATGACCAGCGCTCCGTTTTTGCTGGGCGTTCGGTACCGCCTGAGTACGAAAGACATTGTTCCCTACGTGGGTTTCGGCGCGGGCGTGTCGATGGTTACCCAGCGTGGTTTCTACGATAGCTCCACGCAGGAAAAGAAAATTGCGCTGACCGCGCTAACGGGTCAGATCGTCGGTGGCTTCGAATTTTACTTCGCGGCGAAGGCCGGAATTCGGATGGAGATGGCGGCGTATTTTATGAAGATGAAGGCGGAGGATTGGTCGTCGGGCGCACCGCCGGCGGACTTACCGACGTTTAATTTCCAAGGCAATGTTTGGTCGGTGCGTTATGCGAGCGGAATCTTTTTTATCTTCTAAAAGTGGATTTTCCGCGTAACTCGCATACAATTAGTAAATAAGGGCATTCTCCTTATTCCTTTCGCAGTCATTTTTAGTTCCTAAAACCAAATCTTAGATAAAAGAAGCCTAACGGAGGCATTGAACATGGGCGAGATCCTAGAACTGGCACACTTTGTACAAGAAGGTGGTTTCGCCAGTATGATGGTCGTGGTCGTGGCGGTTGGTTGTACTGCAATCGCCATTGAGCGTTGGATTCGGATTCAATTTCAGTTTTCGGTTAACAGCCGGGCCTTCATGGCCAAACTGAAAAAGTATATCCTGAGCGACAATATCGATCGCGCCATCAGCCTCTGCAACAGCAAGCCGCAAGCGTTGTTACCGCGGGTGCTGAAAGCTGGCTTAACCCGCGCTAAAGATTCTGCGACGGACATTCAAAATGCTGTCGACGAAGCGACGCTCGAGGTTCTGCCTAAGCTGGAAGCCCGGTCACTGTACCTGCCAAGCTTAGCGAACCTTTCGACCCTCATCGGTCTGTTCGGAACCATCGTCGGTCTAATCACTGCGTTCCGCGCTTCTGGCGATAACGTCGATGCGGCGATGCGGCAACAGTTCCTCCAAAAGGCGATCGCAATTGCGATGCATACCACCGCACTCGGTATCTTCGTGGCTATCCCGACGCTGCTGGTCCACACGGTACTGCAGAGCAAGATCAACGGAATCATCTCGGACATCGACCAGTACTCCGTGAAGCTGATTAACTTGCTCTCGGCCTCTCAGAAATCGGGCGTCAAAGGCGCGTCGATGGATGATGAAGCTGCCGCTAACGACTAAATGAACGATGACCCGGCTCGGTCTAGGCCGAGCCGGGAATTTCGGAGATCAACGTGGCCCAGACCCCTACGAAAAAAAGTAATCGCCACAAGCCGATGGAAGGGCTGAACCTTACGCCCTTCATCGACATGATCACCTGCTTGATGTTCTTCCTGATGATGTTCGCAGGTGTGATCCCCGTCGTGATGATCGACGCTCCCCTTCCTAAGGTGGCTTCCACCGCGGAAGAAGTGAAGAAAGCGAAAGAGGAAGACAACAAGCTCGACCTCACGCTTTACATCAACGCTTCGGGATTTGTAGTGAAGACCGCCGGAGCCGGTGACAAGACGTTCATGCTCGCCAATGGCGCCTACCCCTACGAAGAATTGCATAAGCATTTGCTCGGCATTAAGAGCAAGCGCCCCAAGGTGCACGAAATTACCCTCATGCCCAGCGACGACGTAACCTACGACGTAATGGTCCAGGTGATGGACGCGTCGCGCGAAATGCGCAAAGGCGATGAAGGCTTCCAATCGGTCCCGCCGGATATTTCACAGAAGCCAGAAAGCGCCCAATTCAATCGTTTGTTCCCAGAAGTAAGTATCGGAGGAGTCTAAAATGGCCGGCGATTCAGGTGGTGGAAGTTCATCAAAAAGTAGCCGGGCAACCGCTGGTCGCGTAACCAGTCGCGCGCGCACAAAGGGCGGAGCTATTGGCAGTGGCCTGATGTTGGCCTCAATGCTCGACATCCTCATGGCCATCCTGTTCTTCCTGCTGAAGAACTACTCGACCGTGGTTTCCGACTTCAGCATGGGTAAGGACATTACTTTGCCCCACTCGACGTCGCTCACTCCGCCGACCCCGTCCTTGCAGATGGTAGTCACGCAAAAGGCGATCATCCTAGACGATAAAGAGCTAGTTCCGATGGAGAACGGCGATATCCCGCGCGCGGAACTTTACCGCGACGGCATCACCATCGTGAAACTTGCCCAAGCTTTAAAAGCCCAGAAAGACCGCTCCATGTTCATCGCCCAGAATAACGACTCGCATTCCTTCACGGGTACGATCGTGATGCAGGCGGATAAGAATCTGCGTTTTAACGTCCTCAAGAAAGTTATCTACACGGCCGGGATCGCGGACTTCGTGAACCTGAAGCTGGCCGTGATACGTAACGACGAGACGTAAGCGTCCCCCCTCCCGGAGTACACCCATGCGAAAAATTGCTAAGGCCGGCCTCTGGCTCATCGCCACCTATTGCCTCGTTAGCTGTTCCTCAAAAAGCGCCAAGGTGGTTGAACGTGCCGACGACGAAAGCCGTCCCGATTGGGCGAAGGTCACCGTGCCTAGCTACGAGCACGAGGGAAAAAAATACTTTGTGGGCTTCATCGAGGTGGAAGGGGATTCGTCCCGTTCGGCGGCGATGAACATGTCCGACGAGAAGGCATTGTCCGAACCAATGCGGGCCCTGGTCGACAATTTTCTCGATCAGAACCAAGTGGGTGAGACGTTGCGCCGGGATGGCTACTTCGGCCAGCGCATTATCTCCGCCACGCGAGGCTTTCGCGTTCCGATGCCGAGCCTCACGATCGTGAACCGCTACTGGGAAACGGTATTGGACGGTCCGCATGGCCAAACCGCTTTACGTGCCTATTCGCTCGCCGAAATTTCCGCCGCCGATTTTGAAAAAGCCAAGCGCGCTTACTCCGATCGCCTGTCGTCCAATAGCGAGATCCGAAAGATCATGAGAGACGTCGGGGGCCGCCAACGAGACAACGTGCTCAGTGCGCAGGCCCAACATTGACTGGCCGGCGATCCTGCTCGCCGTACCGCTGCTACTCCTAAGTTCCTGCGCTAACCTCGTCTCCCGCAAGCCCACTCCAACTCCATCGCTACTGGTACGGGCCGGGGTTTCTCCCGCGCGCCATAATGCCGAGCTTTTACCCGGCTGGGTAAAGCGGCCTCCGTCGGAAGAGAGTCGTGCGTTCGTCGTGGGCGAGGCAGCGTCCTCCGATAAAGACGACGCGATGGCCAAGGCCTGGGCGAGTGCCCTGGTGCGCTTGGGGATGACGGAGTTTCCGGAGCTGAGCCGCGTGGGATCGACCACCACCGAACGGCTTGAAGGCGGTGCCTCCACGCGCGAGCTGGCGCTGCATTTAGAGCAGGTGCGCTGGGCCGGACTGACCGAAGCCAAGGAAATGGGGTCGCCGCTCATTTACTGGGACGAACGCGAAGGAAACTACCGCGTGTATCGCCTGTTACGTTGGGATCGCGCACGCATCGAAGAGGCCCGGGCACACTTAGACGGTAGTGGCCGCAATGGTTTACCGATGCCGCCGGAATTGCAGATTCGCGAAGAGCAGCGAATCACCGAAGCGGTCAGTGACATTCAGCGCATCAATGCCCGCAACCGCTGGAAAGACCGTCTGTACCGAAAGGTCTTCGGTGAACTCAAGTGTGGGGTCACGATCGCCGACCTCATCAAGGTGCTGGGCGCGCCGGACCGTTTCAATCCCTACAATCGCGTGGTGATGGAGAAAGAGTATTATTGGGGTGATTACCGCGTGGAGCGGCGGGGAGCCGACACCCGCATCTCGTCCGTTACCTGGGAACAGCCCGGACGTGAGAAGACGAAAACGTGCCTAAACTAACCTATTTTCTGCGGACTGCGCGGAGCACTAGCCCGCCCACCGCGACGACGTTCAGACTCCAGAGCAGCATAAACATCCAGGCGGCGCGGCTTCCCTGTAAGCGGGACCAGTAAGCCGGTCCCCAGAAGTTGGGCACGTACAGGCGAACCATCTTCGACCTACCTTCGTCGCTGGTCCATTCGTTGGGAAAGTCTGAACGGTAAAAGAAAGCGACGGTGCGCAACCGGCGCGCCAGCTGCCCTTGGGTCGGACTCATCAAAAGCCGCGTTTTGCGTTCAACGTCGCCTTCACCGGGGCCTGGGTACGCTTCGAGCGCATCGGGAGCCCAGCAAGAGGCAATCTGCAGCGCTACGCTCAACGCCACCAATGCCCGGGTTCCCGTGTGCATTGGTCTGGCTTCCAACCACAGCGCCAGACCGACCACGAAGAAGATCCAAAGGTGGGTGTGGAACCGCGAGCCCCAGCTTTCGCTACCGTCGGGGAAGGCCGCCCCGGAAAGGCGCGAGTAGGTTAACGCGGAAACCAACAGGGCGATAAGTAGCCCGGCGGCGAGACAAGGGAATCGGCGACGCTGCACCCAAAATCCCGCCATCGCCAAAAACGCTATCGGCGACAGAATGAAAAAGCCCTTTCCGAAACCGAACAGCGTTCCCCACGCGAGCTCGGGGCGGAAACCGACGAGCTGAATGCCGTGGTTCAGACGTTCGTAGCCCATACTGAACGGTTTACCAAAGCGCCAGAGGGAAAAGGTTACGAATACGATCAACGTGGTTGCCGCGGCGGCGACGTTCTGCGGCCATGCTTTAGTAATGGGACGGTAGCGCTTGCCAGCGCCGAGCGTGCGATCCGCGATGAGCCCCGCAACGGGAATCAGCGCGAACAACACGTTTAGCCGGAACAGAAACGTAGAGGCGAGACAGAGCGACCCCCAGAAGGCGAGCTTCCGATTTTCCGTGGCAAGGTAACGCAGATAAAGCACAGTGCCGTAACCGAGTAGAATGGCGATGGGGATCTCTTCCTGAAGAATCTGTACCGAGTAAACCAGTGCGGTGGTACCGGCGAGCAGTAACAGCGAGGCCCAGCGCGAGAGCCGCTCCGCGAAGCCGAGCGTGCCGAGTAGCGCCACCATGGTCCACCAAAACAGCACCCCCATTAGCGGCCCGTAAAGAAACACGAGCGGTAGGTTTTCCACCCACGGCAATTTTTCCGCGGTAATTCCGGATAGTTTGCCCAACGCAAAGCCCATCATGTCAAAGGGGATTAGGAGCAGGGAGTGGCCGATGCCGTAGAAAGAGGTGCCCACGTTCGGAACGGTCAGCGAGGGGATCATTCCCTCGCGGTTGACGTCGTTCAGCCTCACCCACACGGTTCCGTGCTTCCAGAGTGAGCGAGTGATTTCCAGACGCAGTCCGGTATCCCAAGTCGTTAAACGGCCGGGGGATAGGAGAAGGAGCCCCAGAAAGAGGGGGAGGACGAACCGCTTCATGCCGCCGCTCGGAGACGGGGCTTGGTCTTTTTGGCGGCCGAGTTGCTAGCGGGCTCGGCCACGATCACGACGCTTAAGCCGTAAAAGCGTTCCAGGAAGCGCTCGACCGGCCAGATGAAGCGTTTGATAAACGCATACAGTTTTACCGAGCCTTCGTTCAGCTGTGAACGTTGGAGCAAAATACCGTTTACCCACCAACCGAAAACGCCCAGGAAATTGAAGTAGAAAGAGGTTCGTACGGTGAGCCCCGCGGCTTCGGCCTTTTCGATCAGTTCTTGGCGGGAGTAGCGGCGGTAGTGTCCCACCGCAGTGTCGAGCGGGCAGAAAAAATTTTGGTTATGCGGCACCAGGATAATAAGTTTACCGCGTTCCCCAAGCAGGTTGCCCCA
>JAYUBV010000664.1:0-3104 GCA_043740655.1 Pseudomonadota bacterium
TTGCCGATTCGGCTAAACGGGCGCAGGCTTATCAGGCCGCTCAGTCGGCTCCTCGCGAGGGCGTCGCTCAGCCGATCGTCGTTCCGGGCAAGCCCGTGGCCGGTGCTCCGGTCACCGAAGCGGCTAAGGTTCCGGCCAAGCCGTACCGCACTTGGATTGCGATTCAGCGTTACAATATGGAGAACAACGGCGAAACCAGTCAGCCGATCTCTAACGTTCGTCTAGAAGTGAAGTTTCCGAACGGTCAGAAGCTCCAGCTTCCGGAGTCGGGCCAGTTCTGGCCTATCGGTAACGGACAGGTTCAAGAGATTAACCGAACGTTCGAAGTGCCATGGTCGTGGGTGCAGAACGATGGCTTTGTTTTCGAAGTGCAGATGGTCCGTAAGGGCAGCGAATTTCTTCCGTGCCGTTTCGAAGTCGCGACGCTGTCGCAGTTCAACCGCGCTTACGTTTGTAAGACGGACACCGCGTGGCAGGCTAATAACCGCGTGACTCCGGAGCAGATGGATAAGGAAAGCATCCAGGTTCGTATCTTCACCGATCTGAACTCTAAGCCGAACGAGATCCCGAGCGACTCGATCGCCTTGAAGTAACCCTGGGGTCTGGTTGACTGATTATTGACGGAACTCCGCACGGGGAGCCTGCCGGCCTAGTATTTGACCGTCCGAGGCTCTAAAAATCAGGTTCTCCGTCGGACCCGATCCGTTCTCTTTGACCGCCATGGAATAGCTGAGCTCCGGCTCATCGCTGCCCGGCGGGATGAAAAGTAACTTAGAGACTCCCGAGGTTGCCGACATATCCAATTGGTACTTACCGGTGCGTTCCAGCACCTGATTGAATTCCAAAACAGGCTGCGTCGTATCCGCCTTCTTTACCGCTTGATAACTATTCTGCCCCAAAGACACATCGCGATCGCCACTTACTTCGAGCGTGAGCTCCGACCCCAGGATCGGTAGTCCATCCTGGTACGCAGCATATTTCACCTTAGTGCCCATCGGGGTTTCGTAAGTGACGGGGCGCATTTCGTGGTATTCGCGAATCCCCCATTCCTGTCTTTTATCGTTTAAGAACTTTTCTGCCGCTTCGCCGGCGGTGGACGCTAACCGCGCCGGAACCGGAATCGATAAGGGAGAGGGCGACGCCAATTGTGGTCGGACCACTTTCGGAAACGAACTGGCCAGCGACGGCTTCCTTTCCATAGGCAGGCGGACCTCGGCTGGTTCGGTTGAAGTCAGATTGCGAAGCGTGTGGTGAAATTCCCAGGCTACCCAAGCGGACCAAACTCCCATAAGCACGGCTAACGTTTTTCCAATGTTGTTCATAGTTGTAGTGTCCCTTCAATCGTTTGAGTCGTTCCGTTGTCGATCAAAATTCGCAGGCGAAATTTAAGCTGCGATCCACGCGGCACTTTCGAGTCGATGGTGGCGCTAACGGCAGCCGACAGCGGCCAACCGTTGCCAATGCTGATGGTTTGTCCCGATGCCAAATCGCCGTAGCCTTGCATGTACGTGGTTGGGATTAGGTAACGTTCCGAGCTCTCGAGCTTCACGCGTACGTTGCGGGCCGCTACGCGATCCACGTTTTGAATGTTCACTGCGAAAACCACGTCGCCACCCGGCTTGATGGTGGTCGAGGCATTGCCGCCGCTATCCACGCCATACGGCTGAATCTGCACGCTCATCTGATCCGTCACCGGCGCCAACTCCGTCGCGAAGCCGCGTTTTTCAAACTCTCCCTGAATCGCTTTAGCGTGGCCGCCGCAATAAAGTTTTGCGTCGGCCTGCACCATCGCGCCCCGAAGGTCGACGACGGAAGAGTCCCGTTTGAGTAGCGACAGGGCCGAGTACATTAGTACGTCAGCATTGATTGCGCCGTTCTGTCCGCGCTCCGTGATGAACTGCTCGCGCAATGACCACAGTACACGCGTAAGCCACTCCGCCATTTTGTAACGTTCCGGAGAGGCGCCTTTGGCATCCGCGTAGCTAATGTCTTGGTAGACGAGGTAGCGAGAATCTGAGTCCACGGCACTGCGAAGCGGTTGGCCCGGGGCAAAACCATCTAGCGATCGCGCGACCCATTTGCCCACATTCGGTTGGCCTTTGATCGTCATCGCGGCGTAGTCGGCAAAGGCTTCGTGGATCGCCGCGCCTTGAGTGAAATAAGCGCGGGCGTCGCCGGCGTAATCGAATCCGACTTCCGCACTCACGCTTTCGTTAAGAAAGTGACCCATTTCGTGGCGGAACATGTCCGCATCCATTCCGGGGGCAAAATCGCCTTCACCGAAAAGCCGGATGGTCCGAGGCTGGTCGGGATTGAAGTAGGCGTGATCGTAATAAGCGTTGGGGCCTTGGTTCGCGTTTTCCGATTTTGCTCGCACCATCACCACTAGCGGACGGGAGCGAACGAACTTGAAACCCAGCGTTTCGAAGTAAGACAATTCGGACTGCAGCGCGAATGCGCCCATCGTTTCCCAGTAACGGGGATCTTTCAGCTCGTACTCAAACTTACCGCCCGTGGCTTGCGCGAGAATCGATTGCGCATCGTCAATGCCGCGTTGGCGAATTTTGATGAAATCGGTATCGAGCCGGGAAGGGCTCAAAAGGTTACTCAGATTAAAATTACTGATCGCGCTTTGCGTGGCGCTGGAGTTAGCGAGCGCTTGATTATTCCTGGTGGCTTCGATCGGGTTGGGCAGCACGAGAAAGGCTTTGGACTCGCTGATCGTTCCGGTGAGTCGCGCGCCTTTTTTGAACTGTTGGAGGGTGGAGAAGTCGAGCTTGGGGCCTTCGCAGCCGCCGTTCTCGCCGGAGCACGCGCCGAGCAAAAGGGTGACCGCGAACAAAAATAGAATCTCAAATTTTAGATTCCGTCCCGTCATGCCGTACTCGTTGTCGAATCTGTTTACAGAGTGTCTAAGGCTATTAAGTGCAAGGCAGGTGCCCCGATCGGCGCGGATTTGTGGCCCGCACTGATGGGTTTGGCATCAGGTAATGCGACACGCAAGGGATCGCGCTGCTGGCCATTGATTTTGAATTCGTAGTGCAAGTGCGGGCCGGTTGCCAAGCCGGTCTTGCCGACATAAGCAATGATTTCACCTTGAGTGA
>JAYUBV010000665.1:0-10056 GCA_043740655.1 Pseudomonadota bacterium
GCCGTAGACCGCGCGAGCCCGCTCCCCGGGTACCACCTTTGCACCACCTCGCCGGGTGCTTTGGCTAATTTCTTATTTCATTTTCAATAACGCGTTGGCCTCCGTGCCACCGTTTCCGATTTCCATGCGCCATGGGTTTAACGAAACGGTAAAGGTGCCCGGCCTATCGCGCGCCGCGGTCGGAGATCAAAAAATAGTCCGCGCCCGCGCGTTGCCGCCCGACGTGCTGCTCATCACCGCCCGCGCCCCGGGCCGCACGGTAGTGCGCGCGTGGGGAACTCAAGGTGAAATAGTAATTCCCATCGAGGTGGCCACACCGGAAGTCGCGGGGGAGCCCGCCCCCGAAGGAGAGAGCAACGTCATCCGGATCGCGGTGGAGTTCTTAGAGGTGAGTGCGGCCGCGGGGGAACACTTGGGTCTAAAACTCCCGGATGCCATTCAGTTCACCGGCGCGGCGGCCCTGCAGGGAGGTGGGGCCGGCGTCACTGGCAGCTACACCGCCAACGCCACTTCGGCACGCGGCCTATTCCAATCGTTGGTCCGAAAAGGGCTCGCCAAGATTCTGGCACGCCCGGAGCTTTTTGTTCGCGCAGGGGAGGAAGCGAGCTTTCATTCCGGCGGCGAATACCCCGTGGCCTATTCCACCGCTTCCTACGGTTCGTTTCACCGGCGCATCGACTGGAAGCCTTATGGCTTATCGTTGAAAGTGAAACCAAGTAGTCATGACCGTTTGCACATCCATTCCGAAGTCCACCTGGAACTTTCTGAGCTGAATCAGGCCCAGGCCGCCGAAGGGATCCCGTCACTGTCCCGCCGCAAGCTCGACACCAAGACCAGCTCATTGGATGGCGAAACGATCATCCTCTCCGGCCTGCTCCGCCACACCGAGGGCACCACCCGAGAAGGGATTCCGATCCTCTCCGACATTCCACTGATTGGGGGGCTCTTCGGTCAACGCGGCGAGAGCAAGGAAGATACGGAGCTTTTCATGACCGTGACCTACTCCTTCACCACGCGCGCCCGCACGCAGAAGCGGCTACGTGACTGGCAATCGCGCGTAAACGTGGCGACGGAGAATTGACGTGGTCACCCTAACGCTGGAACAGCAGTTCACCGGCCGGGCCGAGCGGCTTCTGCCGTACCTAAAAGAGGAGGGCATCACGGACCTACTCATCAACGGTCTACACTCCGCCTTCGTGGAGAAGCACGGCCAGATGCTGCCAATTCCTAATCCCTTTTCTATTCGCCAGGAGCTCACCGATTTTATCGAACGGCTGATCGTGCCGCTGGGCAAACGCGCCGACGCCGCCCGTCCGTATCTGGACGGCAAACTCGCCGACGGCAGCCGTCTGCATATAATCCTGCCGCCACTCGCGGTAGAGGGGCCGCTCATTAGCATCCGCCGGGGAGCCGCGCGGCCCTCCGACCTGCGCCACGCCTTTGGCGACCCCGCGTGGATTGAATACCTGGAGGCCCGGCTGCGCGAACGGAAAAACGTTTTGATCTGCGGGGGTACCGGGTCCGGCAAGACCACCCTCGCCGCCCTACTTTTAGAGTCCCTCCCTTCCGACGAACGGTTACTGCTCATCGAAGAGGCGATGGAGCTTCGGGTGAACCACCCGCACGCTCTGCATTTAGAAGCCCGCCCGCCCAGTCCGGATGGCCTAGGCGAAGTGACCGTACGCACCCTGCTTAAGAACGCCCTGCGCATGCGCCCCGACAGAATCGTGTTGGGGGAGTGCCGGGGGGCCGAGGCGTTTGAGCTTTTGCAGGCCTGGAACACCGGCCACGGAGGGTCCCTTTCCACTCTCCACGCCAAGGGGTGTCTCGACGGCTTACGAAAGCTGGAAGCCTTGGCCCTGCTGAGCGGTCTTCCCTTAGCGCACGGGGCTTTAAAGGAATGGGTGGCCTCGGCGGTGGATGTGGTGGTCTACGTGGAGCGGGAGGCCGGGCGTCGGCAAATACGGGAAATATTTGAAATTCAGGGACTTGAGGGCGAAGTCTACCGAGTAGCGCCAAAACTGCGTCTTGCCACCCGCACGGGACTATGCCATTTTCCCACTCTTTGAATTTTGGACGGCATATGGCCCTTTAGGCCAGAGCCCATAAAAGGACGACGGTATGAGAGAAGGAATTCACCCCGACTATTTCCAGACGACGATTCGCTGCGCCTGTGGCCACGAGATCAATACCCGCGCGACGAAGAAAGATATCCGCGTGGAAATTTGCTCGAACTGCCACCCGCTCTATACGGGCAAGCAAAAGGTGATGGACACCGAAGGCCGAATCGATCGCTTCATGAAGAAATACGGCAACAAGCGCAAGTACTAAGCGCCTGTCCGTAACTATTCTTCATGTTTAAAAAGCTAGACGAAGTTGAAGCGGTTTTTGAAGATATGGAATCCCGCCTCACTTCTCCGGAAGTCGTCGGCAACGCCCAGGGATTCCAGAAGCTAAGCAAGGAACACGCCTCGCTCATTCCTTTGGTCACGGCTTACCGTGAGTTTAAGGACTTGAAGAAGCAGTTCGACGGCAACTTGGAGCTGATTCAGTCCGAGGACGCGGGCGACTTGAAGTCCATGGCATTGGAAGAGAATGCCGAGCTGGAGAAGCAGCTGTTGGCCAAAGAACGCGAACTCCGCATTCTTCTGCTGCCGAAAGATCCCAACGACGATCGTAACATCATCTTGGAAATCCGCGCCGGCGCCGGTGGCGACGAGGCCGGTATCTTTGCGGGCGATCTCTACCGGATGTACTCCCGCTACGCCGAACGGCTAGGCTGGAAGGTAGAAGCGATGAGCATCAGTGCCAATGATGTGGGTGGGTTCAAGGAAATCATCGCCATGATCTCCGGCGACAAAGTTTATAGCCGCTTGAAGTACGAAAGCGGCGTGCACCGCGTACAACGCGTTCCCAAAACGGAAACACAAGGCCGCATCCACACCAGCACCGTCACCGTGGCGATTCTGCCCGAGGCAGACGAAGTGGAGGTTCACATCAACCCCAACGATCTGCGCATCGACGTATTCCGCAGCTCGGGCCCCGGTGGCCAAAGCGTAAACACCACGGACTCCGCCGTGCGCGTGACGCACAACCCGAGCGGACTCGTGGTAATCTGCCGCGACGAAAAATCACAGCATAAAAATAAATCGAAGGCGCTCAAAGTTTTGGCGTCCCGTCTGCTCGAACAGAAACAGCAGGCCCAGCACGACCGAATCTCCGCCGACCGTTTGAGCCAAGTAGGCAGCGGCGACCGTAGTGAAAAAATCCGCACGTACAACTTTCCTCAAGGGCGCGTATCCGATCACCGTATCGGCGTGACGTTGCACCAGATCGACGCCTTCGTCGGCGGCGATATTGAACCGATGCTAAGCCAACTCTCGGCGTTCTACGAATCCGAAGCGCTGAAATCCCAAACCACCGGTCAAGACACCAAATGACCCTCTCGGAAATAATCCGCAAGGGACAGCAACACCTCGAAACCTCCGCCGCTTCCTTCGGCGACGCCAACGATCACATGATGCGCATCGTGGAAGTCGCGCTGGGGTGGAACCGTAATCAAGTATTCATGAGCCTCGCGATCGAACTGTCCAAAGAGCAGGTCGATAAAATTTCTGACATCCTCAGCCACCGCGTAAACGGCGAGCCACTGCAGTACCTCGCCGGCCATGCGGACTTTTGGCGCAGTCAATTCCAGGTCGGCGAAGGGGTACTCATTCCTCGCCCCGAGACGGAGCTACTCCTAGAGGTCCTGGTACGCAAAGTGGGTCCGGGCAAAATCCGCGTGGCGGAGCTGGGAGCGGGTAGCGGCAACATTGGATTGTCCGCCTGCATCGAACGGCCGAACTGGAAATGGTTCGCTTTCGAATTGAATCCGGAAAGCCTGCTGTACGCCCAAAAGAACCACGAGACCCTGCTCGGCGGTGACCCGCGTTACCAGCTCATCGAGGGTGATTTCTTTACGGGCGCCGCACCGCTCGCGCCGTTCGACTGGATCGTCACGAATCCGCCTTACGTGGCGTCTGCTCAGATAGACACCCTCTCCGCCGAGGTACGCCGTGAACCCCGCCTCGCCCTGGATGGCGGGGACGATGGACTAAGCGTGATCCGCCAGTTAGCGAAATCAGGATCAATGCTTTGCGAATCAGGTAACCTTTTGATGGAAATTGGGGAAGACCAAGGTAAATCGGCCGCCCAGTGCTTAAAGGACGAAGGCTTTAGCAGAGTCGAAGTCTTCAAAGACCGGGCCGGACTCGATCGCGCCGTATGGGGGAAAAAGTAATGGATGCATTCATCATCGAAGGACCGTCGGAGCTAAAGGGCAATGTCCGCATCAGCGGATCGAAGAACGCCGCCCTTCCCCTGCTGTTCTCCACTCTACTGTTCGACAACGAAGTGAAATTTACCAACGTGCCGCGCCTGTGGGACATCGAGACCACGCTCCACCTGTTGGCGGATATGGGCACCGACTCGGAATGGAACAAGGACGAAGGCAGCCTGTCGCTCTTTCCAAAGGTCACCACACCGCTCGCTTCGTACGAGTGGGTTAAAAAAATGCGTGCCGGAATTTTAGCATTGGGACCGCTGGTCGCCCGTTGTGGCGAAGCCAAGGTCAGCTTGCCCGGTGGCTGCGCCATCGGCGCCCGCCCCGTCAATTTCCACCTCGAAGCGCTGCAGAAAATGGGCGTCACGTTGAACGTGGCGGAAGGTTACATCCAGGCCAAGGTGAAAGATCGCATTCACGGGGCGGACCTAGAGTTTCCGCTGGTCACCGTAACCGGCACCGAAAATCTATTGACGGTCGCCGCCGTCGCGGACGGCAAGACAATTTTGCGAAACGCGGCCCGCGAACCGGAAGTAATCGCGTTGGGCGAGTACCTGATTTCGGCCGGAGCCAAGATCACGGGTTTGGGCACTTCGGAGATAACGATCGAGGGCACCAAGCTGAAAGCTCCTCCGCCGCTGGAAATTCCCGCGGACCGTATCGAGACCGGCACGTGGATCGCGATCGCGGTAGCAACGCGGAGCCGTTTGAAGCTGGAGAAGTGCCGGCCGCGCGAGCTGGGCTCCGTCATTAACGTCTTTGAAAAGATGGGCGTGAAGTTCGAGATCGATAACGCCCGCGGCACGATGGAGATCATTCCGGCCGCCGAGTACTTACCGATCGACGTGGTCACCGAGCCGTTTCCTGGTTTCCCCACCGACATGCAAGCACAGCTGATGGTTTGTTTGAGCCAGGCGAAGGGCACGAGCCACCTGTGCGAGACAATTTTCGAGAACCGCTTCATGCACGTGAATGAGCTCTCGCGCTTAGGCGCTAAGATCGAGCTCGATGGCAACCTGGCCCGCATCGAAGGGCCGCAGAAATTGAGCGGCGCTCCGGTCATGGCGACGGACTTACGGGCTAGTGCGTGTCTCGTCATCGCGGGGCTATGTGCGACGGGAACTACGAAGATTGGACGTATCTACCACTTGGACCGCGGTTACGCGCGGCTCGAAGAAAAACTTCGTCCTTTGGGCGCTAAGATCGAACGCTTCGCGGAATAACGAAAAAGGAGTCCCTCCTTTTTCCACGGGATTCGCCTGGCTTCTGCCCGGGCTTCGCCTCGCAATGACAGCCCTGAACCGTCATTGCGAGCGGAGCGAAGCAATCTCGTCGAACGAAATCCAACCCAGGATGACGGTTATGGCTGCGTGCCCGACTGGAAGTACTCATCCACGCCATCGGTGCAGGCCTCGTTACACGGCTTGCGCGTCACGCGATCGATCTTCACCATTTTGAGATCGTCGGGAATCTTGAAGTCTTCGTCGGGGAAGAAGGCGCCGGCCTCCTTCACGAAATCCACCCACAGCGGTAACGCCGCGGCGGCGCCGGTGAGTCCGGCCTTTTCCACCTGGTCGTATCCTACCCAGACCAGCACCAATAACGACGGCGAGAAACCGACGAACCAGGCGTCGTTCGCTTCGTTGGTCGTTCCGGTTTTGCCAGCGTAATACTGCAGCGGAATTCCCGAAGGTTGCGCGGCACGCGCGGTGCCGTGGTTGAACACGCCCTTCAAAATATTAATCGTCTGGTAGGTCGGCGCCGGATTCAACGCCGGAGTGCGGGTGATGGGAACCTCCACCGTCGACGTTTTGCCCGCAAACTTCTTGGTGCCGCGCAACGCACAGTTCTGTCCTAAACCCGCCACCGTGAGGTACGCCTCGGCCATTTCGAGCGGGGAGACAACCTCGCTACCCAAACTTAACGCCGGCAACGGCTTCAGCGGAGTGCGAATTCCCGCAAGCCCCATGGTTTCTAAAATCGCGGGCAGCCCGACCATCTGCGCCACGCGGGCGGTCGGCGTATTGATGGAATGTTCGATCGCTTCACGGGCGGTCACCTTGCCGCGGAACTCTTTCTCGTAGTTCTTAGGCTTCCACAACTGCTTGTCGAATTTCCACTCGAAGGGGCCGTCTTCAATTTCGGTGATCGGGGTCATCGCCCCCTTTAGCCGATCGAACGCGGTCAAAAAAACGAACGGTTTGAACAGCGAACCAGGCTGCCGTTTCCCCTGAAGAATGCGGTTGAACTGCGTGGCTCGGTAACTGTGGCCGCCCTGAAGGGCTATGACCGCGCACTCTTTCACATCAATGGCGACGAGGCCGGACTGCAGGACTTTGCCTTTTTTTTCCCGATCCGCAATCGAAGGGTAATTCTTCTTCAGCCGCTGGAGGTTTTCGTTCAGCAGCCGCGAGGCCAGCGACTGCAGGTAAGGATTTAACGTCGTGTAGACGACCATCGACTCCTTATCGAGCCGAGCTTTAATGTCGGGCGACATGCGATCAAGCATGAAGTCGGTGAAGTAATCCACATCCTGCAAGCTACGCTCGGCCGAGACCACCCCCAGCGCCTCGGTTTTTGCAAAGTCCGCTTCTTCCTGGTCGATAAACGAGACGTCCGCCATCAGCTTGAGCACGAGGTTACGCCGAACGATGATCTTCTGGGGGAAACGCTGCGGATCCTGCGCGTTGGGCGCCTGAATGATTGCGGCTAGGGTCGCCGCCTGCGCGAGCGAAATCTGCGTGATGGGGCGGCTGAAATAAAACTGTGCCCCTTCGGAAACCCCGTGAATCTCGTGGGTGCCCCACTGCCCAAGATAAATTTCATTAAGGTAAGCCTCTAGAATCGCTTCTTTGGAGTAACGGGATTCCACCACCAGCGCGTAGAGTGCCTCTTTAAATTTTCGGTCGAGCGATTTGGTGCGCGAGAAGAAAAGGTTCTTCATCAGCTGCTGGGTCAGCGTGCTGCCGCCTTCCACCCAACGCCGGGCTTTAATGTCTTTCCAAAGCGCCCGCACCGTACTGCGAATACTGACGCCGCCGTGCTCGAGAAAATTCTTATCCTCGATCGCCATCACGGCGAGCCGCATCGACGCCGGAATCTCCGACAATGGTACGTAGCTCTGCGTACGCACGCGACCGGCGTAGTAGGCGCCGATCCGCTTCGGCATGCTTTCCAAACGCGGAAGATCGGAGCGATCCATCATCTTAGTAATTTTGATCAGCTGCCACAGCCCACCGTCCACCGCATCGAAGTCGAGCTGGTAGAGGCTGGGCTCCCAGCGAAAATCGAGCTCCTTCACTTCGGGACGGTAAAGCATGACCTTGGGATTGGGCTGCTCCTCGACGACGAATTCACCGGGAACGGGTTCGCCGCCCAACTTAATTTCGCGGTACCCCTGATCGGAAAGCACGCCTTTGAGGTGGCTCGCTTTCAGCTTCATGCCCGAGACGAAGTCGGGATGGGCCGCTAGCAAACGGGTGGGCTGAGCCGTTTTCAGCTCCGCGAATTTTGAATCAATTTCCCGGAAGGCGTTGGTGACGTAGCCGATGACCAAAACGCCGACGATGGCGCAAGTGGCCAAAAACGAAAGAAGAATTCCTAACACCAGCCCTCGAAATCTTTTTGTTCGCATCTTGATGAGGAAGCCATCTGTCGAGTAGCCTCTGGCCCATGCGCTTAAAGGAACCCCAGATTAAACACCTTTGCCAAAAGGTACTGCTCACCCTTCGGGCAAAGCAACTGATTGTTCTAAAGAAATCGGAATCTGAGATTCTGGCGAAGATGGAAGATATCTTTGCCAAAGATCTTAAGGTCGAAGCCGAGATCGATCGTGAGGCTAAACGCCTGGTCGAACAGTATGCCGACAAGGCCGGTGGCAATATTGATCGGCAGAAGATGTTCCTGCTGATCAAGAAGCAGCTCGTTAAAGACCGTAACGCGGTAATTTGAGGTAAACGATGATTTCAGAAGAAAAGATGATTCACATCGTCCACCTGATGATCGACGGCATCTACCACGCCGACTTGGTCGATTACTCGGATGAAGACGAAGCGCTGAAAGAGGCTAAAAAGGTTTGCGTAACCTGGTTAAATCTCATGAACTCGGTTACTGACATCGCGCGTAAACGCATCACCACCCAAAAGAATGCCCCGATGGAGGGCAGCCCGCAGTGGGACATCCTCTTCAACAAATACACGGAAGAAGAGATTAGGAAAAAGGGTTTTTGATGGCGCACACGTTGCTAGATAGTTCGACCGGCGGGAAGGGAGGGAAAGGCCTTGGTTTGAACCGTCCTCGCCCGCGCTCATACCCATCAAAATTGATGTTTTCAGCCCCATCTAAATGACGTAACGTCCGCCCATCATTATGTTTAAAGCTTTATTCTTCGCGTTAATCCTCGGTGTCTCGACTGCATCCTTTGCCGTCTCGATGAACTTCAACGGCAACTTCCGGGCGGATACCGGCTTCTACAACAAGCCTGACCTCGGGGCCGGCAATATCGGCACGAATCGGTCGTACATGGCAGCGCGCGCGCTGCTTAACCCCAACCTTCTGATCGACGATCACTTCTCGTTGAAGAGCCAGTGGTCGCTGCTGACCTCCCCCAACTTCACGTCGGGCGGTTCAGCACTCGGCAACGGCCAGGGAAGCTACATTTTCGGCGACAGCGCCACGGCGGGTTTATTCCTGTCGCGCGCTTGGATGGAATGGACATCGGACTACGGCGTTCTGCGCATCGGCCGCATGCCCTTCTCGTGGGCGTACGGGTTGATCTGGGATTCCGGCGACGAAATGTGGGACGACTACCAGACCACGATGGATCGCATGGAGTATCGCCTGTATTTGGGCCACCTTGTCGGCGGGCTCGCGGTCTCCAAAGGACGCAAGGGACAGGTTCTAGGCGATCGGGATGATTCCGCGTACTACTCGGCGTTCGTCCAGTACGAAAATCCGGAATCCGATATTTCGGGCGGTTTGCTCTACGAAAACCAATGGCGGTCGCCCGGACAGATGGGCACCTACATGAGCGGTTCGGGAAATCCTTACGGATTAGCCGGCGGCGCCTATCCGCTGGCAACCAAGAGCCCCTATCCGCGTAACAATCACGTGGTGGACGTCTATTTGAAAAAGACGATGGGCAGCTTCTCCATCGGCGGCGAGGCCGCGTGGCTCACCGGTATTGCCGGCAACTTCAACGGCAACGGACAGGACGACACGTTGAACGCCATCGGCGCCACGGTGCGCGCTCAGTACGAATCGCACTCGGTGAAAGCTTTCCTCGATTTCATGTACGCCAGCGGCGACTCGAATCTGGGCGCCAACCACCTGAACGGCTTTGCCCTTTTAAACCGCAACCGCCGTCCGGGTTTGATCCTGGGTCGCGAACTATTGGGCCCGTACGCGGGTAACGGCAATAACGTGGGCATCGGCAGCTGCGTGATTTACGGCAACGCGAACAGCTTCTCGGGCTGCTACTACTTCCGCCCTGGGGTGAAGATCGAGTGGTCGCCTAGCTGGTCGTCGGGCATTGAGCTCATCGTGGCGAAAAAAGCTGCGGTTCAGGCGGGCGAAGCGTCTCACCTGGGCACCGAGATCGATGTCGGCACCGAGTACGCCGTGTACCAGAACTTCAACTTGGGTGTAAACCTGGGTTACCTCATCGCGGGGGACGGCCTTCAAAAAGCTAGTCCGAGCGGTGTCTTCGGATTCCGCATGATGGCGGGTCTGAA
>JAYUBV010000666.1:0-3100 GCA_043740655.1 Pseudomonadota bacterium
CAGCCAAAGGAACCGCCGCGTTTAAAAACGTAGCCGCCCCCACGCCGTACGCCGCCACCGACGCCGGCGAGGCAATCCAGAACCGCGTCCAACCGTAGAGAAACGCCGGGAGATCGCCGTAGGCCTCGCGCAGGTAAACGTACTCGCCGCCCGCTTTGGGGTACCGGCTGCCCATCTCGGCGTAAGTGAATGCGCCGGAAAGGGACAACAATCCGGCCGCCACCCAGGCCGCCAGCACCATTCCGCCCGATCCCACCCCCTGGGCCATCGCCGCGCTTTTTAAGAAAACGCCGGTGCCGATCATGCTGCCGACCACTAGGGACAGGGCATCCCAGAAGTTAAGTCCCTGACGCAGTTCCGAATTTTTGGTCGGCCCAAATTTGTCACTCATCGTAAGAGTTTATCGCGCACATCTCGCGCGAATCCCATAGTAATCGCCTACGTAATTAAGTATAACGCCATGCATTATTAGAAGGCTGTTAGAGGTATTCATGAGCTTGTTCGGGCGTTTCTTTTTCATGTCTTTCATCGTGGTTTCCACTGGTTGGGGTGCGGTTAGCCCTCTCTTTGAGGCCGGAAACCGCGAGGTTCCGAGTACCCACGCCGACCATTACCTAAAGAACGTGCAACCGATTTTGAACGCCCGCTGTGTCGCCTGCCACGGCTGTTACGAAGCGCCGTGTTCTTTGAATTTGGAATCCTACGAAGGGCTCCGCCGCGGATTTCACGCCAGCCCGCTCTTCGCCCCCAAGCGTTTTGGCATCGCCAAGCCGACCCGCCCGATCGACGGCAAGTCGCTAGCCCAGTGGCGCGAACAGGGTTTCTTCCCGGTGCTGCCGTCGCTAGGCAACGCGCCGGAAGGCGTAAAGGAAAATCCGAAGGACTCCATCTTCTACCGCTTGGTCGATCAATCGGCCCGCAACAACGCGCCCGGCTTTGATCTAAAGGCTTTGCAGCCGCTGCAGGATCAGCTCGACTCGGCGATGCCCCAGTGCATGGCCAATCAGGATCAGTTCGCTAGCTACTTCTCGCGCAAAGAGAACAATCTCTACGGCGTGAAGACGATCGACGATGTGCTGACGGCCAACCCGCTGAGCGGCATGCCGTTCGCCTTGCCGCGTTTAGACGAAGCGAAGGAAAAAACGATTTTGGGCTGGGCTGAACAGGGTGCCAAAGGGCCCGAGGCCTCCGCCCAAATCGAACTCGAAACTCCGCGCAGTCCGCAAACGATCGCGGCATGGGAAGCTTTCTTGAACGGAAATTCCGCCAAGGAACAGCAGACCGCCCGTTACCTATACGAACATACGTTCACCGCCCACGCTCACTTCGAGGAAAGCCCGGGCGAGTTCTACGATTTGGTGCGTGCGCGCAACCTTTCCGGTCGTATCGACCAGATCGTAACCGAGCTGCCGTACGACGCGCCCGGTGTGGATCGCGTTTACTACCGCTTTAAGAAGATCACCCGCGCCATTCCGCAAAAGAACCACTTAGTGTGGAAGCTGAACAACGCGCGGTTGGCTCACTTGCAGGATCAGTTCCTGAACGCTCCCGAATGGAAAAACGTTAAGGTACCGTTCCCGGTTTACGGAAGTCCGAACCCGTTTAAGAACTTTTCGATGATTCCGGCCCAGGCTCGCTCGCGCTTCATGATGGAAAACTCCAAGATCATCGTGGCCGCGATGACCCAAGGATCGGTATGCGTCGGATCTACCGCTACGTACGCGATCGCCGACCACTTCTGGTCGTGGTTCCTGCTGCCGGAGAACGATCCGTCGGTGCAATTTCCCAATCTCGGCTTCGATAACGTCGACATGTTGGCTACCGCGCCGCTCGCCTGGAAGCCGTCCACCGCGTTGGAACGCGCCGCCGTCAACCGTATCGACAAGATGATCGGTTCGGACATCCAAGTGGCGAAGCGGATCGTGAAGGAAGCGACCATCCTCTTCAAATTGAAGTCCGACTACGGCACCGCCACGCTGGACGACATTGCGTTGCGTTTGCGGGAGAGCAAATTGAAAGGTGCCGACATCCTAGGCGCGCTTCACCATTACGTGCGTACTTCCAAAGCGAACTACGCGTACCAAGAAGCCTTCGAAAAGCACCTCCGAAAGCTCGTGAAGTCTCGGGGCGGAGACCACCTCTCGCTCCACCACCTGTGGAAGGGCGATGGCGACAGCAGTTACCCGCAGGGTAACCCCAACGCGTGGCTCAACATCACCCGTCACGGACGCAGCGCCACGGTGCAGTTCGGCGAAGCCGGCGGCGTTCCCCAGAGCATCTGGGTGATGAGTTACTCGAACTTCGAGCGCCTCTATTATAACTTGGTCGTAAGCTACAAAGAGTGGGGCTCCGTTCTCCACAAGATGGCGACCTGGCGCCACATGAGCTACGTCCGCCTCGAAGGCGAAGATTTGGCCATTTCGTTGCTGCCGCTCGAACACCGCGCCGAAGTGCGCGCACGTTTCACGCGCGGTTTGTCGATGTTGAAACAGGTAGCCCACTTCCCGCATTGGTCCACCGTCGGCATGAACGAGACGACGCACTACAATCCATTCTCGAGTTGGGATCTCCCGCCGCGACCGTCGCCGTACCGCTGGGGTAAGACTGCGGACGATTCCGTTCGCTACGTCGTAAAGGCCGCAAAAGAGATGATTCGTCCGCTGTCGGCTAACGAGCTGCAGGCGGACCGTACGGTCGAACCCGAGCGCGATGCGTTCGAGCATAAGCTGGTGAAGCTAGCGAACCGTTCGGAAGCCAAACGGCGTGAGCTGTTCGCGCGCAACATGCCGAACACGGCGTACATCACCATTCAGCTCGAAGACGGGCGCACGTGGATGTACTCGATGAATGTGGACCGTGGGTACAAAGCCCATAACGTCATGCTCGCCGAAAACATGAATCGCGAACCGGAGCAGGATGAGCTGACTTTCTACCGCGGGGTCGTGGGTAACTATCCCCAGGTGTTCTTCAACGTGAAGCTCGCGGATGCGGAACGTTTCCTAAACGAGATCGAAGCCGTGACGACCGAGAAGGCCGCCGAGCAGTTGAAGGTCCGTTGGGGCCTCTCGCGTAACAGCGACAAGTTCTGGCCGTATTACGA
>JAYUBV010000667.1:0-3096 GCA_043740655.1 Pseudomonadota bacterium
AAGCACACGCGCGTGGCGGGGTTCTCAAGCAAGAAGCGCGCACTGATGAGGATCCAAGGCAGGCAAAGCAACGGTAGGATGCCGACCATCGCCGCCTGGGCGAGCAGGAAGCCGCCGAAAGAGACCTGTCCACCGGTGCCCTGAATCGAGCGTTGCCACTGAAACAGTAACGGCTGCCAATGCTGATCCAGGTTGTAGGCAAGTAGCGGAAAGAGGAACGCCACCGCGACGAGGACGTGCACGACGTAGCCGATTAACCAGCTGCGCATCCGGTAATGGACGATAAGCGCTAAGCTGCCGCAGACCGCAGCGAGTGCCATCGTGTACTTGCTTAAAAATCCCAGCCCCAGCCAAACGCCACCTTCGATCCAAAACGCCCAGGGTACCGGCGTTTTATGGTACGCACGGTAGATCGGATCGACTTCCCAGTCGGTAAAACGCCGCGCCAGCCCCGTAAACCAGCGCAGGTAAAGCGCCCAGAAGAACAGGAGCGGAGCATCGGGCGTCATCACGACGCCGCCAAAGAAAACGAGTGGCGTAAAGAGCAAGAGGGTCACTAGGCTGCGCGTCTTGGATAACGATGCCACCGTCCACATCGTGAAGAAGGCGAAGACGCACGAAAAAAAGCGGATGCCGAAAATGTTGTTACCGAAGATCGCGGTGGACAGTTTGATCCAGTAGGCCACCATTGGGGGGTGATCGAAGTAACTCGCTTGCAGGCGCTGCGTCCACGTCCAATAGTAGAGCTCGTCTTCCATCGGGGGCAACACGGCCGACAAGATCAGGTGCACGATAAACAGCGCGCAGAGGCAGGGCAGAAAAAGCGCGTCGGTGTTCTTCGTTGTGAAGATCGAGCTCTTGGAAGGTTGAATAACCCCAATCGGTTTTGGCCTAGGCGTAAGTCTCATCGATGCATGGTTTTGACTGGGCCCACCTTAGCAAAGAAATCGGGCTCCGCGTACTCGCCATTCACCTTTTTACGACTCGGTGAATCAGTGATCGCGGCCAAGGTAGTGCAGGGCGAGGTGCCGGCCGGAGGGGGAGGGGTTACCGTCGATTTCCACGCGGAGTTGGCGGCCGCGCAGGGCGACTCCGCCGAGGTCGAAATACTGGAACTTGGCGTTCGGCTGGGTCAGGGAGGAGACCCTTGTTTCGGTACCGTCATTCTGGTGAAGCACGAGCTTGAGCTCTTGTCGGGTGGCGGCCGCCCTATCCTCCCAGGAAACGACGAGCCCCTGCAGTGTCCACTGCGATCGCGCGGCCAACGTGGGCACCACCACGGATGAGGCGGTGGCCTCGACCACGTCGGTAGCCAGTCGACGGCAGTGGTGTTCGATCGCGTACTCGGGGAAACCGTTGATGGGAATGCAGTAGGAGTCCCGCCGCACGAAAGGGTGGTAGGTGTGCCAGTTGGAGGCCTCTTCGAGTCTTACGTAGGGGACGGTATCCCGCAGTCGCCCGACCACCACGATGCCCAAAAGAATCGAGAGCAAGGCGGTCGCCACTTTAGGCCCGGCTTGAAATCGGCTTAGCCAGTATTGGGCCAGCGTTAGAATTCCCAGGGCGCCGACGATCGCCATGAAGTAGGTGTGGCGCCCGTGGATGCGGTGGGCGGCGTCCTGCAAAAAACCGACGAGGTCCCAGGCAAACCCGCGTTCCTTCAAAAACCCAATCATGAGCAACGCCACGGAAAGGGGCAGGCAGACCAGGGGAAGCAGGAAGGAGAGTACCCCCTCGCGATCCTTTTTCTGCCAGGCATGGCCGAGTGAATAGGTCCACGCCGCGTACAGAAAAAGGCCGAGTGCCGAACACAGTGCAATCGTCCACGCCGTCGGAACGCCTTTGACCTGCGCGGGAAACCACACGAGCCCTAGCGGGCTCAACCCCGTGCCCACCAGCAAATTTTTTAGCACGGTCATCGGCAAGTGGCCGTAGACCTGGGCCACCGAAGCGTTTCCGGGGGTGCCGTGAGTTGCCATGAAGAGTGCTTGCGTACTGAGCCCCGCCAGCGCGGTAAGCGTAATGGGGAGACGGTCATCTTCTTTGTAAATAAAGGCCATCACCGCGCGAAAAAGAAAAATGGGGATTAGCGCCAGCACCGCGGGCTTACTAAAACAGCTTAAGAAAACAATCGTCAGCACTACGGGATGCCGGCTGCGGGACCACAGGGCGTAGAGCAAAATAAAGCAGTAGGCATAGCTCGTGTTGTACGGCAGGTAGGTCTCGAACCAGGGGGCTAACATCAAAATCGCCACGACGAGTACGCGCACGGGAAACGGCCCGATGCGCGAAAACCGGTCCGATAGCACTACGGTGTAGACCAGCGACTGAATCGCTACCGTCACCACTTTGAAAACAATGGGGTAGGTCGCCACGAGCCCGACCCAGCGGATAAGCACGATCGAAATCAGACGCAACGGAATCACTAAGTAAATGGCGTCGGGGGCGAAGAGCGAACGCCAAAATGGCTGTTGGTACGCGGTTATGAAGTAGAGGTGTCCTTCGGCGTAATGAACTTCGTTTAACCCGTCGACGGCGTGAATTCCGTAGAGCCGCCACGCCGTTCCTACCGCGGCGAGCGCCAAAGCAATCCAAAGCTTGTAGCGGGGATTCATTCCCCACTTATCGGAAAAATATCAGCGGGGCCGAAGGGTTAACTCGAGAATTCTAGCTCGGAAAAGGCCACCGAAAACTGCCCCTTGCCCTTGGGCGCGGCCGGTGGCTCGTCGCTCCGCGGCTTAAGCTTGGTGAGAAACGACGAGAGTCGGTCCAGGCTTTCGTTGCCGCGGACCTTGGCGAAAAAATCGTAAGGTGACGGCCGGCCGCTGGGGGTGCCCGGTAACTCGCTGGGCAAGGGCTCAAAGTAGACCTCTGGCTGGGGGATCTGCGTTTCAAGCTGTTCGCGTAAGAATCGTCGGCGCAGCGCCAGTTCCCCGCTTTTTTCCTTTAGCCCTTCGATGCCGATCCGTTCCAGCGTCAACATCAACGCCTGCGCTTCATGGCAAGGCAGACCGTACGGTAACAATCGACCTTCGGCCTCGGTCCCGTTCTCCCACGTGATCGTTTCGTCCGTGGCGTTGGTCGCATGGCAGGTTA
>JAYUBV010000668.1:0-28269 GCA_043740655.1 Pseudomonadota bacterium
ACCGCGTAGTGCGGCCAATCGGAAATCGCGGCAAAAATGTCTTCATTCAATTCCTGGTACTGCGACGACGGAACGCTTTCTTCGGCAAGGCCGCGGATACGGCGGGTACGTTTGCGGACGGCGCGGCTCTTTTCGATGGCCACAAAAAACTTCTGCCGTTCTTCCGGCGGCATGGCGAGGCGTTCGGCAAGCCTTGCCCCCAGCTTTATGGTAAGCGCCCGGCGTTTTCCGAACAGTTCCGACAAGCGTCCCGATGGCACACCCAAAATGCGCGCAAAGGCCCGTTGCGAATAGAGGGGGTTGTTACGTTTACGCCGTTCGTACTCGCGGTACAAAGCGGCCACCGGGTCCTGACTGAAATCCATGCCTGCCATAGAGCCAGGCTTATAGCGTTATTTAACGCGGTGAATCAAGTAAAATGGGAGCAATGCTCCCGTTTATCGAATGTGGGAGCAAGCAATCACTCCTTGGAGCAGTCTTTAATGTCGTAGACCGTACGAACCCAGACGTACGAGGTCGATCCAGCGCCGGCCGTCCCCCCGGTGACGCTGGGGCGGATGGCCCGAGACTTCACCTGGCAGCGGTACCGGATGGTTTCGAAGATGCCGGTCGGATGCTCGAGCCCGGCCAGGTAATCGACCACCGCCTCATTGGCGGCCACGAACTCTTCGCCGTAAATCGACTCGCCCCTACGCCACACGGATACCCGCAGCGACTCGGCCGGCATCGCGAATAGCTCGCCGGACATGCCCAAAAACAGCCCTAGAATCAAAGCAGAAAATTTCACGGAGCCCCCCCTGGAATGAATAGAAAGCTAACACGACGAACGTTCCCCTTCATGCTGCATCCCGCCTTTCAACCCGGCCCCATTTTACCGATAAGTATTGGGGGAATTTCACCACAATCGAATGAAGCAAGTCGCATTACATTTATTGCTGCCGGGACTTTTAACGCTCGGGAGTTTGGTGACCTTTCTCTCCGCGCACGCCGGCGGGTTGGGTGGCCCGCTAGGCCCCCAAAAACTCTTGATGGTAGGTGGAGGGGACATCCCCAACGCCGCCGTAAGCAAGTTTGTGGATTGGGGAATTGGCGCCGCGTCGAAACCGCTCAAGCCGAAAGTAATGGTGATCGTATGGTCCACCAAGTTCCCCGAGATAACTTTTCATTCTTACCGTGACGAAGAGTTCATTCCGGCGTTCAAATCCAAGGGGTACGAACCCACGGACTACCATCTCGTTGCCTCCCCCAACCGTTTCGACATGTTGTCGAACGATCCCAACGTTCAGAAGGCGGCCCGCGATCGATTCTTGGACGAATTGAAAGACACTACCGCGGTGTTCTTTTCGGGAGGCGACCAGCGCGATGCGGTCAAAGTATTGAAAGCCCATCCCAACATTGACCGTGCCTTACGTCAGCTTTACGAGCGGGGAATTCCGTTCGGCGGGACCAGCGCCGGCACCGCCCTGATGTCCAACCCCATGATCATGGGTGACGATCGCGATCCAAAAATCTTCGATATTGAAGATGGATTTGGCCTGCTCCCTAAGTACATCATGGTCGACCAGCACTTCATCAAACGGAAACGTAAGGAGCGGCTGGGGACGATGATGCTAAAGGCCGGCACCCGAATTGGCCTCGGCGTGGAGGAAGGTGGCGCCGTAACCATCGAAGGCAATCGCATCCTCACCGTACTGGGCAATAAAAAGATCACCCTCCTCCTCAACGATCAAAACCTGTCCCTGGTGTCGATGGACGAGGTCCTATTGACCTCCGGGCAAAGCGTCGACCTCACGCTGCCGAAGTTGCGGTCGACGATCGAACCGATGCGGGCAGAAAAGCCAGGCCAACCGTCCGCCGGACGCAATACCGCCCTCACCCCCACGTCCGTCAAGCCCCCCAACGACTCTCACCGATAACCTCAACCTATCAATCAGATAGTTTTAATCGATTTGCCCTATTTAGCGGAACCAGCCATTCTTAGGGTAACGGATTGGTTTAGAACTTAAGAAGCTACAGGAGGTTTCGATTATGAAGAGCAATCAAGTGGGACAACGGGTCCCGGAAGTTACGTTTCAAACGCGCGAGAACGATAATTGGGTTAAGCGCACGAGCACCGACATTTTTAAAGGGAAGAAGGTAGTGGTTTTTTCCCTGCCCGGAGCCTACACCCCGACCTGCTCGTCGGCCCAAATGCCCCGCTACAACGAGTTAGCGGCGGCCTTTCGTCAGAACGGCGTTGCGGAGGTCATTTGCATCTCGGTTAACGACGCGTTCGTGATGAATGCTTGGAAAGAGGCGCAGAACGCTAAGCACGTGACGTTCCTGCCCGACGGTAACGGCGAGTTCACGGAGAAGATGGGATTTCTGGTCGACAAGAGCGCCATCGGCTTCGGTAAACGGTCGTGGAGATATTCCATGCTGGTAAACGATGGCGTGATCGAAAAGCTATTCGTGGAGCCCGAAAAAGATGGCGACCCGTTCGAGGTGTCGGATGCGGACACGTTGTTGGACGCGATTAACCCCAAGGCCACCAAGCCCGAGTTCGTTTCGATCATTACGCGCGTGGGTTGCCCCCACTGCGCGCGGGCTAAAAAGTTATTGGAGGCTAAGGGGTATGCTTACGAAGAGCTGCCGTTAGGTCCTACTTTGACCTCGAAGAGCATTCGGGCCATGACGGGCCGGAGCACGGTGCCACAGGTATTCATCGGAGGAAAACACATCGGTGGCGCCGACGATCTCGAAAAGTACTTCAGCACCAAGTGACCTATGGAAAAGATCTACGACATTGCCATCGTGGGCTCCGGCGCCGCCGGGTCCATGGGAACCTTAAGGGCGGTGCTCAATAACTTGAGCACCGTCTCTTTTTTGGGCTCGGCCCTCACCAAAAAGCGCTCGCGCGCGATCTGGGTGGGTAAGGTCGAGAACATGCCGGCGCTGTTCGACAAACCAAAGGCAATCACGCAAAGCGCCACCGAGGTCTACCAGTGGATCGACAAACACCCCACCTGGTCACAGCTCTCCACTTCCATCAAGGAAGAGGTAGTAAAAATCACGGGGGTGAAGGGTGATTTCATTCTGGAGACGAACAAGGGCGGCAAATACCGCGCGAAGTTCGTCGTGCTGTGCACCGGCATCATGGACGTACAGCCTAAGATCGGCGGCGACATCAAGAACGTGTACGGCATGGCGAATGCCGGGCACGTCGACTATTGCATCCGCTGCGACGGCCACAAGAGCAAGAATAGGGATGTCACGATCATCGGCAGCGGCGAAAGCGCCGGTTGGGTCGCGGCCCTTCTAAAAGAGCGCTACGAGCCGCCCTCGGTTACGGTTTTAACCAACGGCGAGCCGCTGGCCACGAAACCGGGAAGCCCGCTGGAAGTGCGCCTCAAAGCATACGGTATCCGCGTAATCGCGGAGCCCATCGCGGAGCTGATCGGGGATCCCAAGGAGGGGCTCACGGGAATCCGTCTCGCCGACGGGACCGTTCACGCTACGCAGATCGCCTACGTTTCGATGGGCACCATTGTTTACCACCAGCTCGCCAAGGACATGGGGGCGGTCATCGACGATCGCGGTTACGTCGTCACCGACGAGGCGGGCGAAACAATAGTTCCCGGCCTCTTCGCGGCGGGCGATATGCGCGCCAACAAGAAGAAGCAGATCTATACGGCTTGGGACATGGTGGTGGACTCCGTCGACAAAGCCGACAGCTACCACCGCGCAGAGAAACGAGAACGGTGGTTGAGCGAGGCGAAGTAGCTACTTCAGTAGATCCTGCCAGTACTGGTACAGCATCACCATGGCGAGGGTATCGAGCTCGCAGTATTTGAGCAGAGACGTCTCGATCGCTTTGCGTTCTTCCGGATGCATTTCGGTGAACTGTAGGCGGGCGTAGGCCATGGCGGCGGCTCCGCCGTTGGCGATGTCCTCCCCCGGAAACAACAGCATCATGTCCTCTTCGTCGGGAATTTCCGAAAAGAGCGGCGGCAGCGACGCGTAAGGGTCGACCACCTTCCCTCCCTCCTGCTTCACCCACGCTACGTTCCGATAGTTACGGCTCGGAATCTTCACCGTACCGTAGTCGGGCTTGGAATACTCATTCTGAAGCCACGTCGAATGATTTAATATCGTCGGCAAAACCACTTTGAGCGAGTTCGAACCGCCCATCGCGGCGTGGTAATAAAACTTCACCACGAATTGAAAGAGATCCACCATCACGCGGGCACCCGCCACCCCCTCCTTGCCCTTTTCCTTCGTCACCGTCCGAATCCAGGCGCACAGTTCGTCGCGATCGACCGGTGGCTCGTCGCAGGCGGCTAACTGATCGTAGATCTGGTTGAGCACCGTGTTCTCGTGGGGGGAATAACGAAAGATCGTACCGCCACTTTCGCCCAGTGATTTTTTTAGCGCGCGCACGAACTCGAAATTGGGGAACTTGCCGGGTTCGGCATAAAGGAATTCGTTATGGTGACGAAGCGTAGTCCCATCCTTCTCCAGAATATGGTGCGAGAATTGAAACGCCAGCGTTTCGTACGGACGCCGTCCCTTGTGGAAAGGAATCGCCACTGTCGCGGTTTCAAAGTCGATAAAGTGGAAAGGCCCGGGCAGCTTCAACGCGCGCCGCAGGTTTTCTTTGTCGAGATAGGGTTCCCGCGCCTTCTCTTTCGCCATCTTAATCTGCAACCACTGCCGATCGCTCCGCGCGAGACCCACTTTGTTCGCCCGCTCCTCTAACTTCTTTTTCGACGGCTTGGCTTTAGGCCTTACGTCCGACTCATCTAGGTCGGTCAGGAAATATTTCTTCTCCGCTAAGTAGTCATCCACCTTTGCGAACCACAGGCTCATCGAGAGCGGTTCCCGCGGCCGCCTTCCCGTCACTTCGGACCAGCACTCGCTGAAGCCGTCCTTTAGAGTCTGATCTTCTCCTCGCTTGAACTCGCACTTCTTGCAATGCTTCGAGAAACTCCAGGGGACCTTGCGGTCTAGTGAATACTCTTCGGCCAGGAAACCCACCGTTTCCGCGAAGGATCGATTCTGTAAAGGCCGCCCCAGCACGAACTCCACCACGTCGACGGCGGGAACGTCGATGAGAATTCGCTGGCCCAGCGACTCGGCGGTAACCTCACCCTTAGCGCGAACCCTAGTGCGGCCGCGATCGTCTTTAGCGAGAAAGAATTTCTGATTGAGCCCATCGACCGAAGCCACTACCGACTTATCCGCGAGGCAAAGGTACGGCGTGATTTCGTAAGCCGGAAAACGGAGCCTCGCCACGTGCGTCTGAAAGGCGATGTCATAAACGTACGGCTCCCACTTGGCCATCACGTCCGAGCCATCTTGGTGCAACATGTTTTCGCCGGATCGGTAGCTCTTCGCCTTCACTTCGATCAGCGAGAGTTTTTTGCCCTCCTTCCGCAAGATATCGACTCGAATATAGAGCTTGCCGACGACCAGCGCCGCTTCGAAGATCGTCACCTTATCGCGTTTGAGTAACTCGTTGGTCTGGGCCTCGGCCTCCACCCGATCCAACGTGGACACCAGGACGCCGCCGGGGTGATAACACTTCGCCAGCTCCCCCACCTGAAATCCACCCTCGGCCAATGCCTCTAAGAACGAATCCTCGTCCTTCAGGTTCGCGTACTCCGGCTTCCCCGTGTAAGCGAGTTTGGTGGGGCATTCGATGGCGAGCTTGAAGCGCGACTTGGTGAGAAAACGTTCTTTCACGCAGCGTACTCCTGAGGGGAAGGGGTTGCCGCGACTTTCTCCGCCGCGTAAATGAGGCGTGCCTCGCGGTGTTTTCCGCGCCAGATAATCGCATCGACAATGAAGTGCGTGAAAAGCGGAATGAGGTAAAGCCCGATGGTAAGCGCTTCCCCCAGCGAGCGGGCTCGGTTGGGATAGTTACTGTCGAAATCGACGGCATAATTTTCCGCTACGCCTCCCACCGCCCCGAGGATCACCGCGACGATCAGCACCCACTTTAGCGCCGTGCCCCAGGTCGCGTACGCCGAAGGACGTGTGCGCACCAGCGCCGTTGCCATCATCGCGAAGTACCCCAGCCCGTGCGCCAGCATCAAAGGCAGCAGCACCTCGACGGGCGTCGTTCCCCAGAAAAAGGTGGCGGCGTATAGAACGGCCGGACCGCCAATCGAAAGCACGCGACCCCACTCCACCCGGTTTTGCTTGGCGTAGAGCCGAAGCTCGGTGGCCACCCACATCGCGAACACCGCCGCGAACGTGAGCCGTAACCCCTGGAACACGCGGTCGTTCGGCATCAGCCACAGATCGTGGTCGGAATAGAACTCTCCCTTCGCCCCGACGCGGAAGTGGTACGCCACTAGCGGTAAGCACATCAGCGTATAGAGAAAGCGTGCCGAGGCGGGACGGAAATTTCCTTCTAGCTTTTGGTACCAGCGGCACACGCCATAAAACTGACGGATGTGGTGAAAAGCCGTCGCGTAAACCACGAAGGACCAAATTCCTCCGATACCGAGTAGAAACCAGCCCGCAAATAGTATCGCTACACCCGGCGGAATTGCCTTATAGAACCAGCTCCGCCGCTCATCGCTGTGGGCGTAGGTGCGCAAAAGGGTCGTGTAAACGTGCCCCGAATCCACGAACGCAGTGACGAAAAATGCGTACACGGTTAACGCGGTAGTTTCCGGGGGCAGCAACGCGGCGGCCAGCACACCGACGAAGCCGGGTACGACCAGGTAAGCGAGATCGCGGGCTCGGGAACCTAAAATCCAAGGGGAGGTCATAGGGGTCCTAATGAAATGGGGGGATACTTTAGTTTACCCAAAAATCGATGACATCGCTCGTCTTCGCCGACACAATGCCCCCAACAAAGGAGCACTCCATGGCTAACATTACGCTTAAAGGAAACCCGATTCACACGGTGGGTGACCTGCCCAAGACCGGTGCGGCTTCGCCCGATTTCAAACTAACGAAGGTCGATCTATCGGACGTGACCCTGTCCACGTACAAGGGGAAACGCAAAGTTCTGAACATCTTCCCCAGTGTCGATACGGGAACCTGTGCGACGTCGGTCCGGAAATTCAACGAGAACGCGGCGAAATTGAATAACACCGTGGTTCTCTGCATTTCCCAGGACCTTCCATTCGCCCAGAAACGTTTCTGCGGCGCCGAAGGCTTGAACAACGTAGAAATGCTTTCCTCATTCCGATCGGGCTTCAGTACCGAATGGAAATTGAAAATCACCGACGGACCGCTCGCGGGGTTGTGCTCGCGCTCCGTTGTCGTCCTAGATGAAAACGACAAGGTTTTGTACACCGAACAGGTGACCGAGACCGCGGATGAGCCAAACTACGAAAAGGCCTTGGCGGTTTTGAATAACCGCTAACTCAACCGGCTTCTTGTAACTGAACGTCACTTTGGACTTTGGCCTGCTTTTTCTTCTTCGGTTTAGGAAAGAAGAGTAAGTAGGCCATTGTTCTTTCTATGACCAGCCCCAGATAACAGATCGCCGCCGGCAAACAGATCGCCAGCGCCGGCGTCATTACCGCCGGCATTTCCGCCGTGAGCCGATGCGCCGCCTGCCCCATCAGCACCGCCACGATGAGAAAACTCAAACGGTACAGCCACCAGATGAGCCGGTACCAGCCATTTACAATCGCATACAAAGAAACGAACCAGGGTTTTCGATCCAGCACCGGCAACGTTAGTCGTTTCTGAAACGATGCGGTCGGCTCGAAAGCAAAGAACCGGGTAGTGCGTGCGCCGTGAATGTCTTCGCCCGACATCACGCGGCCCATCGTGAGGTAGAGCATAAAGCTTTCTAGTCCCTTCAGCGTCAAATATGGGATGAAAGCTCCGAGGATGCCCTCGATCGCGTTGCGCGGAATCGGTTCCGCGGCGATCAATAAAATGGTGACCAGTCCGACGAAACAAAGCAGCGAATAGCGCAGCGCCAAGTAGGCGCGAAAAACGGGAATGAACTCCTCATCCTGTTCGCTCAGGCCGATCAGCACGGGATTTGGACGTCCGGGAAAAAGGTGGGACAGCGTGGCCCGACGGTAAAAAATTCGACCGTTCGGCACGCGCTTATCCGTGGCGGGTACTACCTTCTCGGGTTTTTCGTTCTTTTTCCGTTTTAAGGGGCGCGGCGAGAAGTACCAGCTGAATAATTTTTCGCCGACAGTTTCCAACACGAGCCAGGCGGCGGCGAACGGCCAATACGCGCTGCCGAGTTCCTTTAACCCGTCCCAGTGCCGGTTCATCACCAACGGAATTACCAAGCGCAACACCATGACGGTCGCGGCAACGTAAACCACCGCGCGCGTGAGGATCCACGTACGGTAGACAAGGTGCGGCTCCAACTTTTTCTGGATAAGGAACACTTCTCTAACTAATCGGAATAACTGAAGAGTTACTTTAAAGTGACTTTTTAAAAGCGTAGGCGCGGCGGGTCCAGCCTTCACGCTCGTAGAACCGAAGCCCGCCTTCGTTTTCTAGTACGGCGCACAGGCGCAGTTCCTTCAGATTTCGGCGCACCGTTTCCTCTTCGGCGTACCCCAATAGCTTGGCCCCAATCCCTTGCGACCGGGCCGCTTCGGTGGTCACCAGATCGTCGACGTACAGGTGGGCGCCCCGCACAAAGTCGTGCAGGACGCGGTACCCCATTACCCCCAGGCATTCGTCCCCCCGGTAGTAGCCCACCAAGGTGTACCCGTCTGCATTCTGCGCAGCGTTATAGATCTGGTGAAACCCCGCCAAATTCAGGTGCGGGCGTAACTGTTTCAGCACCTCAAAAGCGTTATCCAGAGCGGGTTTAGCGATAATTTCACGAATGGCATCCACGGTGGTTCCCCTTTGAACTTTCTCTTTACGATCTACTGACTCGCCGCCTAGTCTTCAAACGAATTTCAGCACGACAAGCACAGGAGAACACACATGAAGACGTTAGCCGCGGTCGCGTGGGGCCCCAAACAACCGTTGGAAATTGAGGAGATCGATCTAGCCGGACCGAAAACCGGCGAGGTGATGATCCGCATCGCAGCTACCGGCGTCTGCCACACTGACGCGTTCACGCTCTCGGGCGCCGATCCCGAAGGCATTTTTCCCGCCGTGCTCGGCCACGAGGGCGCTGGCGTAGTGGTCGAAGTCGGCCCCGGGGTTACCACCCTCGCCAAAGACGACCACGTGATTCCCCTCTACACGCCGGAGTGCGGCAAATGTAAGTTCTGCACGTCGGGCAAGACCAACCTCTGTCAGGCAATTCGCAACACGCAGGGAAAAGGGTTGATGCCAGACGGCACTTCGCGATTTTCTAAAAGCGGAAAAACGATTTTCCACTACATGGGCACCTCCACCTTTTCCGAATACGTCGTGGTTCCGGAAATCGCGGTGGCGAAAGTGTCGAAGACGGCTCCGCTCGATAAAATTTGTTTGCTCGGTTGCGGCGTTACCACCGGCATCGGCGCGGTGCTAAACACCGCCAAGGTAACTCCAGGATCTACGGTCGCGGTCTTTGGTCTGGGCGGTATCGGCCTCAGCGTGATTCAGGGTGCGGTCATGGCGAAGGCGGGCCGCATTCTCGCCATCGATATTAACGAGAGCAAATTCGAGCTCGCGAAACAGTTCGGCGCCACCGACTGCGTGAACCCCAAGAAAATTGACGGCCCGATTCAAAATGCCATCGTCGACATGACCGACGGCGGAGTCGACTACTCCTTCGAGTGCGTGGGCAACACCAACCTGATGCGATCGGCACTCGAGTGCTGTCACAAAGGCTGGGGGGAATCCATCATCGTCGGCGTGGCCGGCGCGGGGCAAGAAATTAGCACCCGTCCGTTTCAGCTCGTCACCGGTCGCGTGTGGCGCGGTACCGCCTTCGGCGGGGTAAAGGGGCGTACTCAGCTCCCCGGATACGTCGACAGATATATGAAGGGCGAAATCAAGATCGATCCTTTCGTCACTCACACGATGGGTGTTCGCGACATCAATAAGGCCTTCGACCTGATGCACGAAGGAAAGAGTATCCGCTCGGTGGTGACGTTCAAATGAACCCAACGCAATTAAAGATGGAAAAGAAGTTTAAATCCTTCGAGGGCACGACCGAGTTTTATAGCCACCCGTCGACGACGACGGGAACCACAATGAAGTTTTCCGTGTTTCGCCCACCGCAGGCGGCATCGCGGAAAGTGCCCGTGCTGTACTGGCTTTCGGGACTAGAGTGCAGCGAAGAAAATTTTATGACTAAGGCCGGCGCGCAGGCGAAGGCCGCGGAGTTGGGACTCATGATCGTGTGCCCCGACACGAGCCCGCGCGGGGCCGGCGTTCCCGGTGAGACCGACAGCTGGGATTTGGGCGTAGCCGCTAGCTTCTACGTGAACGCCACCGAATCCCCGTGGTCTCGGCACTACCGGATGTACGACTACATCACCAAAGAGCTGCGCTCGATCGTCGAATCAGAATTTCCGGTAGTGGGCGAAAACTCCGGCATTTCGGGCCATTCCATGGGTGGCCACGGCGCGCTGGTCATCGGCCTGCGCGAAGCGGGGCGCTACAAATCCATTTCGGCCTTTTCCCCCATCGTGGCGCCGAGCCTCGTGCCCTGGGGAAGAAAAGCGTTCGGTGCCTACCTCGGGCCCGACGAAAACAAATGGGCCGAGTACGACGCCCACAGGCTCGTCGCGGTCACCAAGACCCGGGTGCCGCTGCTGGTGGACGTCGGTACCGACGATAAATTTTTGGCCACCCAGTTGTTACCCGAGAAGCTGGAACAGGCCTGCCTTGCCGCGAAAGTTCCTCTGACGCTTCGCCGCAGAAACGGATATGATCACAGCTATTACTTCGTGAGCACGTTCATCGCCGAGCACTTAGCGCATCACGCAAAAGCACTGAATACCCTGTAAGCCTTTTTCAAAAGAGTTAGCCATGCAAAAAGACCAACTGATGAAACTGGCCATCGAGAAAGCCCGCGAGGGCATTCAAAATGGCCAAAGCCCATTCGGTTGCGCCATCGTGAGGGGCGAAGAGGTGATCGCCGTCGCGCACAACACGGTGTGGCTGACGTGCGATCCTACGGCCCACGCCGAGGTGAACGCGATCCGCCAAGCGGCAAAGAAATTGAACTCCATCGATCTCACCGGCTGCACGATGTATACGACTTGCGAGCCGTGCCCCATGTGCCTCACCGCGACTCACTGGGCTAAGATCGACACGTGTTACTTCGGCGCCACGATCGCGGATGCGGAAGACGCTGGCTTCTCGGAATTGACGATCGCGGCCGCCGAGATGGTGGAGCAAGGCAAGAGCCCACTCAAGGTGAAGGCCGGCGTGCTGTGGAAAGAATGCGCCGGGCTTTTCCAGGAATGGAAGAACCTTAAAAAGGGAAAGGTTTATTAATGTCCGTGGCGGGCGGCGTAAAGGCGATCGAACGGCGAGTAGGCGCGGCCCAGGGGCGAATCCCGTGCGACGGCATCATCCGCGATGTTTCGTACCTCGACGTGTTCACCTGCGAATGGCGCCACGGGGACATAGCGTTTGTCGACGGTACGGTCGTCGGTGTGGAATCCGGACTAAAAGCGAACCGGGAGTGGAATGGCAAGGGCAAGTTCCTGGCACCCGGTTTTCTCGATGCCCACGTACACATTGAAAGCTCGATGCTGCTGCCCCATGACTTTGAAGAGGCCGTGCTCTCGCGCGGTACCACCACCGCCGTATGCGATCCGCACGAGCTGGCCAACGTGCTCGGCGTGAAGGGCATTCAACATTTTCTAACCGCTTCGGAAACGATGGCGTTGGACCTCCGCGTGATGTTGTCGTCGTGCGTGCCGGCCACCGACATGGAGACCAATGGCGGCGGCCACCTGCAGGCGCAAGACCTCGTTCCCCTGCTGGCCCATCCGCAGGCGCTAGGACTTGCCGAGGTAATGAACATGCCCGGCGTGCTGCACGCCGACCCGAGCGTGCTGGAAAAAATTGCCAGCTTCGCGGGGCGCCCCATCGACGGCCATAGCCCGTTGCTGCGGGGAAACGCTTTGTCGGCGTATCTAGCCGCCGGAATTTCCAGCTGCCACGAGTGCACCGAATTGGACGAGGCCCGTGAAAAGGTCTCGAAGGGCATGTCGGTTTGGATTCGCGAAGGCAGCGTGGCCAAGGATCTAGATACCCTGATTCCGTTGCTCAGCATGGCGACCTCCCCTTCGCTAGGTTTTTGTACTGACGACAGGAACCCGCTCGATATAGCAGAAGAGGGGCACATCGATTTTCTGATTCGCAAGGCAATCAAGGCCGGCATCGCGCCGGAGATCGTCTACCGCAGCGCCTCGCTCAGCGTGGCCCGCCATTACGGCCTTCGCCAACTCGGCGCCATCGCGCCCGGTTACCGGGCTGACCTCGTGCTGCTAGACGACGTACGATCTTGCGCCGTGGCGCAGGTTTGGAAAAGTGGCCGGCTCGTCTCCGAAATCGAGAAGGCTAAGGTCGTTAAAACAGCGTTCGAAAATACGATCCGCGCGGCGATTCCGGATGCGGTCGCCGCGTTCGAAGGGCCCACCGGTAACGTGCACGTCATCGGCGTCATCCCCGGCAAAATCATTACCAGTCGCAGCGTGGAAAAATTCGATGCCGCGGGCGTCGCCCGTTTGTCCGTGCTCGAGCGGTACGGCCACCGGAGCAAGCCCGCTAACGGCTACGTGCGCGGTTTTGGCGAACACTTCTCCGGGGCCATCGCCGCGAGCGTGGGGCACGATAGCCACAACTTGATTATCGTCGGCAAAAATACCGCGGACATGCAGACGGCGGCACGCCACCTGGCCAACGTCGGCGGCGGATTCGTGGTCGTGAAGGATGGCAAAGTCACGGCCTCCCTCGACCTTCCGTTCGGCGGACTCATGTCCACCCAGGGGCTGAAGCACGTGGAGACACGGCTTAAAGATCTGCGCGCGGCCAGCCGCGCGATCCAGTGCGATCTGGCCGAGCCGTTCCTGCAGCTAGCGTTTCTAAGTTTGCCGGTCATCCCTTCGCTCAAGCTGACGGACAAAGGCTTGGTCGACGTCGATCAGTTTAAGATTATTTCGGTAGCTGCTTAGTAGGAGTCATTGCGAGGCCTCGGAGAGGTCGAAGCAATCCCGTGGAATGAGGATCAAGGTGTTGGAGATCGTGCAACGGGATTGCTTCGCCTAACGCCTCGCAATGACGAGGGCTGCACTGGCAATGACGGGTTCAAGTAAAACCAAAACATCGGAGCGTTCATGCTGAGCCGCAAAGGGGTCAACCTTAAGACCGAAGCCATCGCCGGCATCACCACCTTTTTCACGATGGCCTACATCGTGGTCGTGAACCCCGCGATTCTGTCCACGCCGGGCACGGGAATGCCGTTCAACGGGGTGATGACCGCAACCGTACTCTTGGCCTGCGTCAGCACCTTGCTGATGGGGGTCTACGCCAACCTTCCCTTCGCGGTGGCCCCCGGCATGGGCATCAATGCCTTTTTCACGTTCTCCCTCATCTTGGGAAAACAGATCCCCTGGCCGATAGCCCTGGGAATGGTGTTCTGGTCCGGCGTTTTATTCTTGGTGATCTCCGCCACGCCATTGCGGCTTTGGATCGCAGAAAGTATTCCGCACGGACTGCGCGTAGGCGCGGCGGCGGGCATCGGTATTTTCCTGACCTTCATCGGGTTGAAGAACGCGGGACTCATCGTCGCCGACCCCGCCACCCTGGTGAAACTCGGCCGGATTACCCCGCGCGCCGCGCTGGCGCTACTGGGCATTCCGCTTTCGGTTTACCTGCTTGGCCGTAAGAGCCCTTTTGCCTTCTTGGCGACGTTACTCGGCATCACCGCCGCCGCCGTGCTTTGCGGAATCGCGCCGGTTCCGCAGCGCGTGTTCGCGGCCCCCGATTTCCAGAGTGTGTTTCTCAAACTCGATATCTGGGGCTCCCTCAAACTCGCGTACTTACCCGCGATCGTCTCCTTGATGTTCACGGATCTGTTCGATTCCATTTCGACATTCGTCGGGGTCGCCCACGCCGCCAAGTTACGCGACGCCGACGGCGGCATGCCGCGCATGAAGGAAGGTTTGCTGGTCGACAGTTTCGCCACGTTTGCGGCGGGGCTGTTCGGCACTTCGTCGGGCACCGCTTTCATAGAAAGCGCGGCGGGAATCGAAGTCGGCGGCCGCACCGGCTGGACGTCGGTCTTCACGGCGCTGTGTTTTCTACCTTGTTTTTTTTTAGCCCCGTTAGCGGGGAGTGTGCCGGCCTTCGCCACGACGCCGGTGCTGGTGCTGGTCGGCGCGCTGATGTTTCGTAGCCTCGGCGAACTAAAGTTCGATCGGCTTGAGGACACCGTGCCCGCATTTCTCACGATTGTCCTCATCCCCCTGACCTTCTCGATCACGCAGGGCATTTTGTGGGGATTCGTAGCGCACGTATTACTCTACGCCCTGGCGGGGCGCGCGCGCGAAGTAAAGCCCATGCTCTACTTCATTGCCGGCCTGTCGGTATTTTTAATAGTGCTCGAACACTGAACCGTAACTCAGCGTTGGTATCTGCCGATGGTGGTGGTGGCATTGACGGCGTTCACGGTCGTGGAGCCACCCCAAATGATGGCTTCCTTGCCGTCCCAAATGGCGCTCGGCATGTACTTGTCCGCGTTTGCGTTCGTGGCAACCGAGGCCCATACGTCATATTCCGGATCGTACAAGCCGCCGCCGCTCAGGATGGTACCGACGCTGTTAACGCCACCGTACACCAGTAGTTTAGAGCCAGTCCAAACGTAGCTCCCCCCCACTCGGCACACGGGAATGCTCGTGGTACTTACTGTCGACCAGGTGCCACCGACTCCGGTGAAAGGATCAAATTTAGCCGCGCGATCCGAAGCGGTCACTGGGCAGGCCGACGACGTTGTCCCTACTTCACCGGCTACGTCGAGAAATACCACGTATTTCCCGGTCCAAACCCCGTTCGTAAAACCAACCGGAGATCCCGTACGCAGGGTCATGGCCACCGAGGTTCCCGCGGCGGCATCGAACAGGCGGCCAGTGGTGAGGGGGCCGGCGTCGCGACCGCCCCACATACCGACGTAATGGCCGTCCCACCATACGACGGGATTGCGGCGCCCCGTGGGAAAAGCGATACCGCCACCGCTAACGGCCCAAGTGTGCGCCGCAAGGTCATAAATTCCGCCGTCGGTCTTGTACTGAGGTGAGGTGCCCTCGCCCGCTAAGATGACCATTTTACTCTTCTCAGTGGGAGTATCCGTACCCGTGAAGGCCCAGACGGCACGGTGGGCAAATCGTGCACTAGGAGCGTTGAGGGTAGCGACCGCAGACCAAGTGTCGGCCGACGGATTGTAAATACCACCCGTAGCCATCGCCGCGGCGGCTGCGTCCTTACCACCCCAGACCACCATTTCGGTTCCCGCCCACAACGCCGTATGCTCGCTTCTTGCCACGGCGTTGGTGGCATCCACTGCCGTGGCGGTCCACGTGTCCGCCACGGGATCGTACCGACTGCCCGTACCTACGGGGGCTCCGGCCGTATCCAATCCACCCCAAACGATCATGTGCTTACCGGTCCACACCGTGGATTGCGACATACGTGCCGCGGGCGGCGTCGATGTCTGCGTGGTCGTCCACACGTTGCGGCTAGGGTGGTAAATCGTGGTCGACGGGGAGTACTGACCGCCGCTAGCCAAATTACCGGCGCTATTTCCGCCCCAGACTACCATTCTCTCGCCGGTCCATACGCCGGAAGCCAACTCGCGAGCCGCCGCTCCGCCGGACGCAGTAATGGCCGACCACGTATCGTCGCGGGGATCGTATAAACCACCGGCCGCGATTACCCCGCCATTGTTACCGCCCCAGACAAAAAGTTTGGAGCCGTTCCAAAGCTGAACGTGATTTTTTCGACCGCCTACCGAGCCCGATGCGTTCATCGCCGTCCACGTACCCAGCGACGATAAAGGATCCATGTAGAATCCCTCCTGGTAAGCCGACCCCGAATACCCGCCGTAGCGCAAAATCTTGCGATTGTGATCGTAATTCATCTTGGCAAAGTTAGCCGCCGTGCCGTTCGTGAACGTGGTTCCCCAGGCGCCCGTGGTGATGAGGTAGGGCGTACCGTCCGAATAGTAAGTCGTACCATTCCAGCCGCCCCAGAAAAGCGCCGCGGGGCCGCTGGCACCGTAATAACCGGTTCCTGCCGCCCCACTTCGTGCGACCATCGTAGTGGCCGGTAACAGGGTCCAAAGATTATCGTCTACGTTGTAATCCGAGCCAGTGTTCGTATAGGCGGCCGCTCCGGTCTTGCCGCCCCAAATAACCAAATGGACCTTACCGTCGGTATGGGTCACTACCGCCGAGGCTTGCTCAGTGCGTCCGGACGGCTGGTTGGCGGTCGCCAACGTCGACCACACGCCAGCAGGACTGGCAGCCGAAATCGTCAGTTTCTGGCCATCTTGAAAATAGGTGGTTCCGTCGTAGCCACCCCAAAGGATCATGGCGCTGCCCTTCCACAATGCGGTCGCCCCTGAGCGAAAAGTCGGTTGGCTTGCCGTGGCCATGGCGATCCAAGTATCCGCCACCGGATCATAAATGGCGCCGTTCGCGGAGAGCCCGCCCCACACTAACATCTTGCTGCCCGTCCAGACGGCCACGTGATCTTGCCGTGCCGCAGGGAGCTGCCCGGAGTTGGTATCGGTACCGATCCAGCTTTCTTTATTCTCAACCTTCAACGAGTGCGCCTGCGCGAACTGCGTGGTCGTGGTCGCAAGCGATCCCGCGGCGCGCCCGATGGCGTAAAAATTTTCGTGGGTCGCCAATGTACCGGCCGTCGAGAAAAACTGGACGCGGTTGGCGACATCATTTTCCGGACCTTCCATGCCGTAGGATAGGCTGCGGATGGTGCTACCCAATTTGCCGACACTGCCCACTAGGAAATCGTAGTTGGATCCGTTGTACACGGCACCGGCCACGTACTGGCGCACGTCAGCGGGAACCGTAACCGCCGACTCACGAACTTGTACGCTGTTGAGGATACAGTCGCGAGTCGGGCGTCCATTGTTCGTCTGCGGATTGAAAAGCGTAATGCCGATACCATCGGCGGAAGTGGCGTTGGTCGTGGTCAGTAAAAATTTACCCCAGCTGGCCGAGGGTGTCTTTCCGTCTGGACCGACGTAACCCACCATGCAGGAATACGCGCCCGGCGTGGTACCGTCATTAATGCGCGCGGCTCCCGCGTAATAGGAAATTGAAGTCGTCGACTGCCTATTGAGGTCCTGGCCCACGAGCACGACATCGTTGTAACTCGCCCACGTGCCGGTATGCGTGGCCGCATTCCCGAAAAACGGATGGGTATCGCCAGACGTACGGGCGCAAACCTCATCGAGATTGGTGCTGTTGTATACGTGATGCCAAGCCCGACGCGTTCCATTGGCGGCGTATTTCCAGTCGACGACCGGGGCTATGTAAACGGTATCGTTCGAATCGTAAAAGATGGATGTGGGCGTGACGTTGGTGCCCAGGGCTTGATATCCGGTACCGCTGCAGACGGGATTGCTCCCCGCCGAAAAGACGGTCTCAACTCCCGTGGTAATGTTGTACTTCGCCACCTTGGGCTGCATGTTATTTCCGGTGTACGTACCGACCGAACCAACCGCGGTAACTAACGTGCTACTAAAAATCGTCAAGCCACGTATGAAAGCGTGCGTGGTTACGCCTCCCCAGCCGGTGTCCTTAATGCCGTTGGTGCCGAAGCCGGTCCTCAAATTCCCGTACTGGTCGAAACTGACGAGGTACACGTTGTAAAAGGTACTATTCAACATCGCTCGACATCCCGCGATGTAATAATGGTTGGTCGTGTCCGCCTCGATCACGCTAGTGCACAGGTTATCGTATCCGTAAGCATTGCCGGTGGTGTGGGCGAAACCAAATTCAAAAATCTTGCCGGCGTTAGTGATGTCGAAATTTCGCTTCGGGGAAAATGGGTTAATCACGGAAGGATTGGAGTTGCCGTATCCAAACCCACCGCCGAGCGCAAAATCTCCATCCTGTCCGCCGTCCGAAGCGCGGTACGAACTGATGAATCCAAGGAACTGCGTGCCCGACCAGACGCGCCCGACTACGAAGTAACGATCGTAGTTATCGTAGCCAGTGGAAATGGGGCTCCAAATCATTGAACGCAACTGGAAGTTACCGCTGCCGCGCGGATCGGGAACGCCAAAGCCTTCGGCGTAGATCGGGCGCGGCGCGAAGCACGCGGCGATGAGCAGGAGGGTCGAAATTTTGAAGTTCGTCTTCATGTATTTCCGGTCAGTACTCCGGATCTCCATTCATAGCGACATCAAGTTGATCGTAACCAAACCGCATGGGCGCCGCCGCCATCTCGCCCGAACCGCCCGTGGTAGAGCCATTGCCCGTCGTATGGTGGTCCGGATTTTCACCCTGGTGATACTTGGCGTCGTCATTTTGTCCGGGATCGTCGTAGTGGGGGCCACCGCACATGCTGGTGGCGTTTTCGCCGGAGCATTCGAAACCGATCGGCGTTTGCCCATCGTAAAAGTTTTTTCCGCACGACGCCGCGACCAAAAGCGCAGCGACGAACGCAAGAAAACTTAGAAAGAAATTATTTCGCTCACGTACCACTAATTCCCCCAACTGGCGGCCGTAGACTCATCCAAATTCATCGGAATTTATTGGGTAACGGCTTAGTTTAATTGTAACAAGCGGCGTTAACGGCCGACACAACATAGTTTTAAGTATTTGAATATATGATTGAATCACCAAGAGGCACCGTTTTTGCCGTAAGCTTACGGAATCACGACTTACTGGTCTGATTCAGGCCTCAACTGTGGGCGCGAACCTACCGAAAAGTAGGGGAAGAGAACGGTTTGAGGATCTTGCCGTAAATATGAAAAAGACTTTTAGAACCATTCGGAATCAGCTCGGACAGATCTTCCACAAGGAAGATTTCAAAGAGCGCGTAGTGCCGAGTCTGCTCTTTGCGTTGGTTCCCGGGCTAATCTTTATAGCGGGCCCCGAGGCGCTAACAAGTCTGTTGCACAATCACCCGGGCGGGATCGGGTTACTCGTGACCTCGCTCTCGTGCACGGGATTGGCGTTTTGGATCGAACGGCGCAATCATAGCAAAATCGTAAGGCAGCAGTCCCTGCTCTCCGTCTTAAAGGATCGGTCGGAAGAGCAAAGTTTACTTTTGGATCTCTACCCCGATGCCATCTTTACGATGTCGCCCGAGGGTACCGTCAATCTTTTCAACACGACGGCCGCGCGCTGGTTTCATTGGAACCCGAGCGCGGAAAGATTGCGCGATGCCTGGGGCACACTCGGAAAAACGACTACGATCGATCCGGACGAGATCATTCGCGAACTGCAAGTACGCGGCGAATGGGAAGTCCAGGTGGAACTGATCCTTTCGGCCACCCAGGGCAAGCCCGAAGAGACTAAGCACCTCTCCTGCCGCTTCCACTGGGTTCACCAATCCGATGAAAAATCGGCGGTCATCCTGGTGATTGCTCAGGACGTTACGGAAAAACGCGCCTCGGAATCGCAGCGGCTGCGCTCGGAACGGTTACAGAGCATCGGCACACTGGCCAGCGGCATCGCGCACGACGTAAACAACGCATTACTTCCCATCGTCTTCTCCGCGGAGCTTCTGCGGCGAAACCCGAACGACCCGAAGAACTTACAATTTATCGATCATATCGTGCAGAATACCGATCGCGTAAAGAACATCGTTAAACAGATTCTGCTGTTCGTCGGTGGTAACGATGTCGGCAAGCAGACCTTCGACGCCGGTAAATTGCTCGGCAACACGGACCAGATTTTACAACACACGCTACCAAAAACGATTTCGGTAAAAATGCTATTCCCCAATGGACTGTGGTCCATCGCCGGGGACGAAACCCAAATCTCCCAGGTGCTGATGAACCTTTGCATCAATGCCCGCGACGCGATGGGCGACAAAGGCATTCTGAGCATCAACGCCGAGAACACCACCGTAGACGACATGCAGGCGGCGCAGCACCACCGGGCGGCCCCCGGTCCCCACGTGAAGATCACCGTGACCGACTCCGGCAGCGGCATTCCCCCCGAGATTTTGGACAAGGTGTTTGACCCTTTCTTCACTACGAAGGAAGCCGGTCGTGGTACGGGCTTGGGTTTATCGACAGTGTTAGGCATCGTGGAATCGCACCGAGGGTTTCTAAAGGTGAGCAGCCAAGTGGGGCAGGGCACGCGTTTCGAAATTTGGCTACCGGCTACGCCGACGGATTTCAAAGAAGCCGCGGACAAAGAAGTATTGCCGCCCCGGGGTAGTGGACAGCTGCTGCTCGTCGTCGATGACGAAGAGGACATCTGCGCGATCGCTAAGGAAGCTCTGCAGGACAGTGGTTACCGTGTCCTCACGGCCGGTGACGGCACGGAAGGCATCGCCGTCTTTGCCCAGAACCGCCACGAAATTTGCGCCATACTCTGCGATCTGATGATGCCGATAATGGACGGCCCCGCCACCATGCGGGCGATTAAGAAGCTGGAGCCCGATGTCCCCATCATCGCGATGAGCGGCCTGATGGAAGAACGCGCCGAATCCGCCAAGATGGCCGGAGCCAGCGCTTTGCTCGAAAAGCCGTTCTCCGCCAACTCGCTACTCCAGGTAGTGGCCGACTGGGCGGTCGTGCGCAAGAAAGCCGCCTGATTTACTCGTTTGTAGACAGTTCGACCGGCGGGAAGGGAGGGAATTCCCACTCACGGGCCCGCGCCACTGGACCTAATGACAGGTCAATACAGAAGGTAGTCCTTACGGAGCTTCTTGAACTTCGCTACGTCCACCGCACACGATTTTTCAAAGGCGGCGTATCCCTTGCCGGAATCCAGCGCTTCGCGCAGACGGGGCGTCCCTACGATCAAGTCGATCGGCATCTTCTCGAATTCATATTCGTACGGTGGTTTCTTCCACGCAAATTTTTCGGGGCACATGTCGTGAATGCTCGCCAACAGCCTAACTCCCGACTGAAACGCGTTAAACTTCGCACGATCCGTAACGTGGACCTGCACTCCACCGCACACCTCATCCTTCCCCTTGTGAAACGTGGGTTGGAAATAGATCGGGCGGAAGTGCACGCCCGGTAGCTTCATTGAGTTCATGTGCTGGGCCAACGGATCCGCGTCGATGTACGGGGCTCCAATCCATTCGAACGGCTTAGTCGTCCCGCGACCTTCCGAGACGTTGGTCCCCTCGAACAACACCATTCCCGGAAAGGTGATGCAGGACGTGAGGTTCGGGATATTCGGTGAGGGGTTGGCCCATTGATCTTCGTAATGATCGAAATACTTTGGCCGCTGCCAGCCCTTAAGTTTGATCACTTCCAGATCGCAGCCGATGCCGAAGTGCTCGTTAAATAGCGTGGCTATTTCCCCGATGGTCAGCCCGTGGCGCATCACGATCGGGAACTGGCCGACGAACGAGGTGTAACCGTCCTCGAGGCAGTTCCCCTCCACGCCGACTCCGCCGATGAGGTTAGGCCGGTCAAGCACGACCACTTTTTTACCGTTGGCCTTGGCGGCGCGCATGCAGTTGGCCATCGTATAGATGAAGGTATAGACGCGCGTGCCAATATCGACGAGGTCCACGACAAAGGTGTCAATTTCGGACAGCAGCTTCGAGGTCGGTTGCCGGGTCTTGCCGTAGAGGCTGTAAACGGGGACGCCTAGTTTCGGATCGATGAAATCATCCGACTCGATCATGTTGTCCTGCTTCTCTCCGCGCACGCCGTGCTGCGGCCCGATGAGGCAGGCGACTTTCAATTTCAGCTTCGGATTACTAATGCGATCGCGCAAGTGAATCAAATCCTGATCCAAGCTGGCCGGATGGCAGAGAAAACCCAAGCGATGCTTCTGAAAACGTTGATAATCCTTCTTCAAAAACTTCTGTAGTCCGTTTTCCATGGTGTGGTCCTTTTAGGCTTTGCCGTTCTGCTTGCCCTTTTCGAAACATTTCGTGGCGCGCCCCTTGGGCACCCGCATCGGGTAACTTCCTGGGACGGGTGAGGTTCCTAGTAGCACGGCGTCGGTCAGCGCTGGATTTAAGATCGCTAGCTCTTCCGACAACGAGTCACAGTACTTGGCGTAATCCTCCAGCGGCATCGATTCCGAAAAACGCACTTCTTCAAACTCTAGCGGTTTATCCACCATCAGCTTGCCGAAGTACTGGCGGTAGTCTTTCTCCACTTCGAGGATCGCCAAAAATTCGGAGTAAAAATTCGACGAGGCGAAGCCGAATGATTTCCCCTTGTAGCTCTTAATGATGGTGGCCAGGTTTCTCGTCGATAACTCCTTCACCGCACGGGCCATCCCTTCCGCCCCGTGGTTGTACGCGGTTATGGCGAGCGGCCAGGCATTCAGAATTTCAAAATTGCGGGTCAGCAGGTCCGCCGCCGCCCAGGTGGCCGCTAGCGGATCGTTGCGCTCATCCACACTGGGATCGATGCGCAAATACATTTTGCCCGTAGAACGCATGAACTGCCATACGCCGGAGGCGCCGACCTTGGAGCGGGCCGACAAATCGAAACCCGATTCGACCAGCGGCAACCGCGTCAGCTCCTTAGGAATCTTCTTTTGCTCAAAGATCGCCATCATCTGGGGAAAGTAACGGCCGCCGTAGAGAAAGCCGCGCACAATCCTGTCGCGCTGCCCCACCTGCGCCCGCACGCGTTTGGAGGCCAGCAGGAAACGATCGCGCTCGTGGTTTTTTTCAAATTTGCGGTACAACGGAAACAGGTCAGCCGGAATCTTCAGTGGATCATTGCCCGCCGCATGGATCTGCTTGAGCTGCGAAATCACCTTTTCTTTCTCCGTCTTTAGTAGACGGGACAGCCGGCGTTTTCGTTCCTTGGGGGTCAAGGAACCGTCGGTCTGGACCCCGGTGATATCGACCACGGCGTAAAATACGCTCAAATCATCGGAGTCGTGAATTACGGCCTGCAGCGTCGTATACTCGGCGTAGATTTTTTTCCAAAAATCCACGCGGGGACGCAGCTCGTCCGGAACCACAAACGTGGTGGCCGGCTCGTACCCTAGCGCTTCGTTTTGGGACTCAAACGCGGGGGCGGGTAGCTCCATCTCGCGTAGCTGCCCCTTTGAAAACAGCTCCTGGTACCCTTCGAAAACGGCGGACGTCTCGGGCTCCCCGGCGTCGTCGGACAGCCGTTCGCGCACGACCGGTTCGAGCGGGTAAGGCAGCGGCAGGATGGCGGCGGCGGCCACCGGGAAAAATATCGCGGAGAATAAAAGAAAGATTGAATGGCTCAAAAAGACTCCCCTGTGGCATTGCGAGGCGACGTTATTTTCTGGAAAACTTGCTGATGGCGAGCGCGGTCTGGTCGGCCCAGCCGGTCATTCGGCCAAACTTAATTTTACTGTCGTTGAACATGATCGCAAAGGCGATGAGTTCCCCGTCGGCCGAAGGCACGAATCCCGCCAACGCGGTCACCCCGTCCAGACTTCCCGTCTTGGCGCGCAGCAGACCTTGCACGTTGGAGCTCGGAAAACGATTGCGCACGGTGCCGTCTTCGCCGGCCACGCCCAGTGACGCAACGAACTCGGGCGAGGTCCCAAAGTCTTTGTAAGCGGACAGCAACACTTTAACGATCTGCCGCGGCGTTACCTTGGTCTCGCGCGTTAGCCCACTACCATCTTTAAAAACGTAACTCTTCTTGGGGATGCCGATCTCTTCGAGTACTTCGCCAAGGGCGTCGAGCCCCTTCTGCATCGTGCCCGGAGCCCCCTTAACTTCGGCCCCCAGCTTTTTCAGAATCTGATCCGCCACGAAGTTGTTGCTGAATTTGTTCATGCCCCAAACGATCTGCCAAAGCGGCAGTGAATCGAAGGCGAGAATCTCCTTGGCCCCCTCCGGAACCGTTCCCTCTTCCACGTGGCCCGTAAATTTTAGTCCTCGCTGTTCCCAGAACGTCTTGAACATGTGGGCGGTGTACAGCGAAGGGTTCACGATATTGCGGTAGAACCGCAGCTCGCGTTTGTCGGTGGGGATTGCCCCGCGCAGCAACACGGTGTCGCCGATATCACCTTCGACGAAATTGGTACGGCTGACCACGATGTCTTGCTTCGACCCCGCTGGGCCGGTGGTCGCCTGGTTCACTACGTCGATGTAGGAATTCTCCGGGTCGGTGTAGACGGTGGGCGGTCCACCGACATTGTCCGACGGCCGCACAAAAATCGTCGTGGTGTTGAAGTTGAACGACAACGCGCCAATCGGTGCGTTGTACGCCTGGTCCTTTAAATATTTAGGACGGCTCGGTGGATTCTTCTCCTGATCGTAGTAGGAAGAGTCCGCGATGAGGTTGCCGGTAATCTGTTTGATGCCCGAGCGGGTCAGCTCGTTCACGAGCATCCACATACGTTCAGAAACGAGGCTAGGGTCACCGCCGCCCTTTAGAAACAAATCTCCAATGAGCTTGCCATCTTTGATCGGACCATTCGCGAAAATCTGAGTCTTGAACGTGGAAGTCGGTTTCATCCGCTTCAGCGCGGAGTAAGCAGTGAATACTTTCGCCACCGACGCCGGAATCAACATCGTGTCGGCGTTCCTCTCGTAAATACTATCGCCCGCGGTCACGCTGACGGCGGCCACCCCGATTTCGATCTGCTTGGCTTTGGAGGCGGGCACGGCGGCCTCGACCGACGCTTTGAATTTCGGCGAAGAGACCACCGAAGTGGACTTGGGACTGCGCGAGGGCTTGGCCAGCGCAAGGCTGCCGAGAATGGAGAGCAAAAGGAGGCCGGAATTTCTCATTAGCCCCTATTTTTACCTTAAAAGGTGACTGGATCCTAGACAAAGGGCTTTGGCCCACCCGATCGGAATACGGGGCGGAATACGCTGAAAACCCTAGCGAAACCCGTGTTGTATACGGGTACCGCAAAGCGACCTGTATACAGGGAGAAAGAATACAACCCTTAGTCGCATCCCTTTTGACTACGGAAGGTTTCCACGCTCAGCGAACTGGTCCCATGGTTGCACTATTGACATAGTGAAGGGTGGAGGTTGTTTTCGAGTCCAGCTCGGCCTTCATGGACCGCGACGAACTTCGCCCTTCACTTTTTTTTGGCGTAGAATGGCCATACCCCTATGGCGAATGCACCTAAGCCTTCCCTACTACTTCTAGACGACGACCCCGAAAATCTGGCCGCCTTGGGCCGATTACTCCGCGACCACTTCGACGTATCGCCGTTTTCTTCGCCGCGGGCCGCCATGGCCGCCCTGGATCAACCGTTCCAAGTGATCGTGTCCGATCAGCGGATGCCCGAGATGAAGGGGGTCGACTTCCTAGCGGAAACGGCCAAGCGCCAGCCGCTGGCGAGCCGCGTGTTGATTACCGCCTTCATGGAAATCGACGAGATTTTATCGGCGATTAACCGCGCCGAGATTTACCGCTACCTCACCAAGCCCTGGAATCCGGGCGAACTCGTCGTGGTGTTGAAACAAGCGGCCGACGTGGCCCGGCTCCGCATCGAAAATCAGGGACTGCTACAGAACCTGGCTCGGCTTAACGCCGAGCTGGAGCAGAAAGTGGCCGATCGCACAGATTCACTACGCGCCGCCAACGAGCGCCTGTCCGAAATAGCCCTCATCGATTCGCTAACCGGCGTGCTGAACCGCCGCGCCTTCTTCGCCAAGTTTAACACCGAGCTCGAACGCACCCGCCGTTACAAACGCCCGGCCACGCTCGCCATGATAGACGTCGACCATTTCAAGGCCTACAACGACATGGAAGGTCATGTGTGCGGAGACGAGGCGTTGAAAAAAATCGCCCAGTTCTTCCAAAATAATTTGCGGCGCACCGACGTGCTCGCGCGTTACGGCGGTGAGGAGTTCATTCTCCTCATGCCCGAAACCGAGCTGCCCGGGGCGCAGGAAATTTGCGAACGCCTCCGTCTGGCTATCGAGCGCACGACCTTCGCGGGAAAAGAGAAAGAAGCCTTTCTCACGGTGAGCATCGGTATCACGCTGATTCCGTTGACGGCCGCAACCCCGGAAGAGATCGTGCGAGCCGCCGACACCGCCCTCTACGAAGCCAAGCAGGAAGGGCGCAACCGGCTGGCGGTAAAAAGTTTTGGCCCAAAGGCGTAAGGCTGCTTAAGGAAAACGATGGCCCGTTTCTTTTGTGAAAATTTTTCGGTGGGCGCGAAAGTCACTCTCGATGCGGAAGAGGCCCACCATTTGGTGCGCGTACTCCGGCTCACCGACGGGGCGAACATTCTGCTCATCGATGGCAAAGGTGCGGTCGGCAAAGCCCTCGTCGTCTCCGCCACCGCCAAACGTTGCGAAGTGACCATACTCTCCCTCGAGCGGCAGGCCTCGCCTTCAAAGCTGGTGCTGGGGTTCGGCATTCCGAAAGGGCCCGCGCAAGATTTTATCGTTCGCCACGTGACCGAAGTTGGATTGCTGGCCTACCAGCCGCTCGGCACGGAGCACTCCTTCAAGGCTAAAGAGTTCAACGTAGACCGGTGGCTACGCGTGATTCCCGAGATTGCCAAGCAGTGCGAAGGGCCCGTGTTTCCCGAAGTGCGCGATGCACTGTCGTTAGAAAAGGCTCTGGCCAAGTACGCCGGCTCGGCCATTTTTTACTGCGATGAAGCCGAGCGCGAGCCCAACTTGAAGGCGGATACGAACGCCGCCTCTACGTTGCTCCTCGTGGGTCCCGAGGGTGGCTGGTCCGCACGCGAACGGGAAGCGATGCGCACCGCGGGCGCCATACCATTTGGTTTGGGGCGCAACCGGCTGCGCGCCGAAACGGCGTGTTTGGTGGCCGTCACCCTGATGAAAGAGCGGATGGGAGAGCTGACCATTGCTTAGCTTACTTTTGATCCTGGTGGGGCATCGGTTGTTCCTCTGGCTCATCGCCCTCATCGCGGTCACCGGGGACTTTGCCGGCATGCTGAGCTGGGGCCGCCATCGCGAAGTGTGGCAGGCGTGTCTCGATCGCGTCGCCCAAACTCCCGAGGCCGGTGAATTGTCATCGCGCCTGTCGGGACTTAGCTGGCTAGAATCCGCGCGCGATCCGTTCATCACCCTATCGTTTGCGTTGATGAAGCTAACGGGCTTGTCACCCTCAGCGGTGCTCGTTCTACTTTCGAATCTTTTTCTGGTTTTGTTTCTGGTGGAACTCTACCGGCTGCTCAGCCGCAGCGTACTGCCGGAGGCGGCCTACGCCACCGCGGTGCTAGCGATCCTATGGCCCGCGAGCTTCGAGCTGGGACTGGGGTCACGACTCGCCTTCGAATGCTGGCTGCTGAATTTGTCGTTGCGTTGTCTGCTCGACAACCGTTGGCTTTACGTGGGACTGGGCTTTGGCGGGTTTCTACTCTACGATCACCGCGCTATTTGGTTTCTACCGCTGGTCCTCTACTTCTTCATGTATTTCCAGCGCCACTTCCACACGACGATCGTACTGCGCCGCCTGCTGTTCTTCGCTATCCCGTTTACGAGTGCGCTTTGGATCAGTAACTTTCACGTGGCGGAAATTTTTTCCCAATGGCGGGGTTCCTTTTTGGCGAACCTCTGGCCTCCGTCGGGAATTTACCAACTGGCGTCGGCGTACGGGTGGCCGCATTTCATCGGACAGTTGATCAGCTTGGCGTTACTGATGGGCGGAGCGGTGCTGTCGTTCAAGTCACCACTACAATGGCTGTATCGCAGCATTCCCGTCTCTCTAGGCGTGTACGCCCTCGCCTTGATTCCGTGGGGAGCCGTGGGCTCGCGCGGAGTTCTGGCCGCCGCGGCGCTGCAGGGATTTTCCGACAACCTCGACCGACGGCAAAGAACCGTGCTCGAAACGTTATTGGTGTTTTTTGGAGCGGTGGAAGTTTTTCGAGTGTTTGCTCACTGAATCGTGAAACGTTTAGGGTTCGTGGTAACCCCGCAAGCCGGGCATTTGCCCGACTCTACAATTTCCAGCTGCTGAAGATTGAGATTGTGGCTAAAGAGAAGTTTCGAGTGGCAGAAAGAACAGCGCTCGTAGTGTTCGAGCTGAATGGCGTGGACCTTTTCCTGCTCGCGTTCTAAGGAATCCAGATCGCCCGACACGTAGGGTGACGACTTCATGGTAAGTGCTCCCGACTAACTATTAATGGTTTGGTTTGAGAGGGTAGGGGACCCTCCGCGGTTGGTTACTTACTGGATCGGGAGATTGTGAGAGAATCTTTACAATTTTTTTCGACGCACATTGGCGAAGCGGCGGCCCTTGGAGCGGCGTTGGCGTGGGCCATC
>JAYUBV010000669.1:0-9999 GCA_043740655.1 Pseudomonadota bacterium
CCAATTTCATTGAGGCATCGAAGAGATAGAAATCCGGAGTGCAGGCGGCTTGGTACGATTTCGCCACGGACTGGTTCCCATCGAAGAGGTAGGGAAACGTATATTTCCACGCCGCTTTCTCTTCCTTCATCTTTTCGGGGCGGTCCGCCGGAAAATTTATGACGTCGTTCGAATTAATGCCGTATACCGCGATCCCTTTTTGAGAATACGCCGTCGTCAGCTCCGCGAGTTTTTCGCGGATGTGTTTCACGTAGGGGCAGTGGTTGCACATGAAGACGACCAGGGCCCCTTTGGAGCCCTTGGCCGAGGATAAAGTGACGCTGTTGCCTTCCGTATCGGGCAAAGCAAAGTCCGGGGCACTTGTCCCCAGCGGCAGCATGTTGGACGGAGTCAGAGCCATTTAAGGAAAATTCGGCGGCGTGTAGCCGGCAGCATCCATTGTCTTCAGCTCATCGAGCGTCTTAGCGGTCGGCAAAGGATCTTTCTTCTGGTTGATGACCGGGTTGGACACGCAACCGTCGATGTTGAGCTGGACGTACGCTTGGTACTTGGCCGGCAAATTCTCTTCGGAGTAGATGGCCTCGATCGGACAGGCGGGAACGCAAGCATCGCAGTTCACGCAGGTATCGGGGTTGATGTAGAGGGTGCGGGCCCCTTCATGAAACGCATCGACCGGGCAAACCGTAACGCAGTCGGTGTATTTACAGTCCACGCAGTGCTGGGTGACAATGTAACTCATCTTATTCACTCCTTAATTTGCGAAAAAAAATATCACAGCCTTCCCTCCACGGCAACGCCCGGGCTCCCCAAAAGTCCTGAAAAGGGGGCTGACCCCTTTGGGATGCCGTTTTTCGTAGACACGGTGACGACGCGCGGCTTCTACCTTAACTCGCTAATCCGTATTCCTTTTCCGCCGCGACGAACTGCAGGATCGCGATCCGACGTCGGTTTTCTACGTATTCCTACCCGTTCGAAGCGGCCGCCCACGCCCGGAATGCTGCTGGTACCGCCCTTGCACAAGTCCGGTGCGGTGGCTCTCCATGCGTGTCATGGAAGGCTGCCATGTGGAACGTTGTTGTGGATGTGGTTCGGCCTTTAGCCTGAACCCAGCGGATGTTGAGGTTGTAGATGAACGTCGTTTTAAAAAAATCGATTTTGGTTTTGGTTACACTCGCTCTGGTGGGCTGCGGAAGCTCTTCAGAGAAAAAAGTTCCGACGGCGGGCGACCCTAACCAGCCTCCGGCAACCACGGACCCGACCCCGCCGAAACCCGAAGTGAAGAGCGGAATCCCCGACCTGACGGGTGCGGCTCCGGTGCAGCTCCTCGACAATACGAAATACTCGGCTTTGGAAAACCTGTTCAGCACCATCGTGTACGGCCCCCTGGTCGGCGATGCCAAACTGAAGCTCACGCTGACGTACGCCAGCAACAAACTCTCCGGAAAACTCTTGTTCGGTTTCGAAGATGCCAAGTACTGGCGCGATATGACCCAGAACAGCTTCGATAACACGGGTTCGGTCACGACTAACACCTTCGACATCATCTTCCAGGATGACTCGGTGGTAACCCGCGTGAAAGCGGACCGCGCGAGCAACGCGCTTTCCAACGGTAAGTTTATGTACCGCCTCCGTAAGAGCACGGACCCGCTCGTACATTACGTTTATCCCGGCCCCTGGGACACCGTGGCGCAGGGGGGCCCTCGCCCCTCGACGGACGTCGCGGCCTGTAAGTCTTTAGTCTGGCAATGCGGCGCTTCGCCCTGCCCGGATCAAAACGATATGGTCCCCGCCTGCCGCTCGTACATCGATACGGGCGTCACCGGCGTGGTCCAGGTGGGGAACTTCGACGCATCGGTCTCGGATTGGGTGAAATAACTTTTAGTTACTTTTTTGGGAGGTAGGCAATGAAAGGGAATATGTTTAAAGGAATGTCGGTCGCGATAGCGGCCATGGTAGTTACGGTACTCGTCGGCTGCGGCGGAAATAAAACGGTGACTCCGCCCCCGGTCCCTCCGGTCACGAACCAACCTGGCGTCGGTGTCGGCGGTGGTTGCGGCGTAGCCTCGGCGGGGTTGAACAGCTTCTTCTCGTACTTGCAGGTTCAATACAACGGACTGACCGGCGGACAGCAGCAGCCGCAGCAAGGCGGATTGCCGAGCTCACTCTCGCTAACCATCGCGTCAACGGGTGGAACGCAGCAGATTATCGGACAGCCCCAGAACGTAACCGCGACGGGTTGCTTCAACTGGGCCGAGCTAGCGGCACTGTACGGACCGACGTATCCCGGCCAGCCGGTACAAAACCGTCAGACCGCCGTTCAGATCAATTCGCAAGCGACGTTCACGCAGATCAATCCCGACGGTAGTTTCCGCAACATGGAGCTGATGGGAACCGCCCAATTGCCTTCCTTCGGCGTGGCGGCGAGCCCGACTCCGATTGTTCTGTTCATCCCGCAGGGCCAAGTGATGTCCTACCAAGGAAATCGCGTAGTGGCGCAGCAGATCATGATCTACATCGGTGGCCAGACTCAGCAGCCCGCGGCCGTATACGGAACGTACTAATCTTCAAATCAAGCCCCGGCCTACTCGGCCGGGGCTGTTTTCACCCTTTAAATTTGAGGTCATGACCATGATGTCGAACGAGACTTCGACCCCCGGCGCCCCTACGCCTCGGGTGATTCACGTAGATTTTCGCGGAGAAAAGCGTAAGAAGCCGACGACGTCGGCGCCGCAGCAGGCGCAGGCGAGCCTATCGACCTCTTCCGATCGGTTCATTCGCAACGGCAACGCTAACCCCGCAATTCCGATTAGGGCGATAGACGCGCTCTACCTACGCAACAAGATGCTAGACATCTCGGGCTGGTGGCTCCGCCTCACGATCTTCGTGACGATGGTCGCGATCGGCTACTTGGTTTCCGGGCAGTTCTAAGCGATCCGTGAGGGGCGCTTACTTCTTCTTCGGCGTGAAGGTCTTGCCCTTGTACTTCGCGTTGAACTTTTCCACGACCTGTTCGGTCAGGTCCGAGCCGGCCTCGGCGTACAGTACCGCCCCTTCATTTTTCTCCACGATCAGCTGGTAGTTCTTCTCTTTGCCGATCCCTTCGATGATGGCGCGCAGCTCATCGATGAGGGGCTTAGTCAGCTCACGCTCACGCTTCTGCAGATCCGCCTGGGACTCCGAAGCGCTCTTTTGAAACTCCATGAACTTTTTCTGCAGCTCTTGCTGCTTAGCCTGCTTGGCCGAATCGTTCAGGATGGCCGACTTCTTTTCAAACTGTTCCGCCTCCGCCTGCAGACCGGCCTGAGCTTTTTCCAGCTCGGCGCGTTTTGCGGCAACATCTTTTTCCAGCTGGGCCTTCGCCGTCTTACCGGCTTCCACCGACTGGAGCGCCTTCTGTAAATCGACGTACGCGACGCGCAAAGTAGTGTCGGCGGCATGGGCGGCGAACGTGAAAAGGGCAAACATCAGAAGAGACGTCTTCATACACACCTCGATTAGAATGGCGGACCGATAGTAAAGTAAAACTTGGACGAATTGTTCTTAACAATAGGGTAGCCAAATTCGAAACGCAAGGGACCGATCGGAGTGAACCATCGGAAACCCCAGCCTAAATTGGCGTACAACGCGGGGCCGCCGACGAACGGAAGATCGAATGCGTTACCGGCATCCATGAAGATTACGCCGCGGATGCGCGCCTCTTTCAAAATCGGGAATTCGATCTCGGCCTGCATCAGCACTTCGTTATGACCACCCACCGTAAAGGTGCGACCACCGACATTGCGCTCCATGCCCTTAGCAGAAATGTTGCCCGAATTCGCGTCACTCAACTTCTGCGCCGGACCGATCGTAAGGTAGTCATAACCGCGCAAGCTAAACAGACCGCCCTGGATGAAAAGTTCGTTGATGGGCACCGAGTTGCCGGTGATGTTGGAGCCCGTCATGTTCAGACGGAAGATGAAGTCCCAGATGATGGGATGGAAAAACTTAAGCTGCGCGCGCGAACGGAAGAAATGACGCCTTCCGCCTAGCCCCGCATACTCACCCGACAAGCTAAAGTAGGCTCCGGTACGCGGATCAAAACGATCATCGCGCTTGTCGTACACGATGTTGGCATTCAACGAGCTCGACACGCCGTTGACCGAGTCCTTCGGAATTAGCTTCCGGTCGATGATCGAAGCCTCGGGCACGTACGAGTTTTCAAGCTTGTAGGTCAGAAACAGGTTCGTGAATTCGTAAACGGGATGACCCAACTTCACGTCGAAACCGGTCTTAGTCTCTTCGAAGGTCGGCACGTCTTCCAACGCGATTAGGTTACGACGTAACTGGAACAGGTCGCCGCCCAAGCTCCAGTTGGAGTAGCCGACGTACGGGTCCTGAAAGCCCAAAGCAAACTGGTAGTACTTACGACCCGTCAGAATCTCCGCGGAAAGGCTGGCCACTTGGCCGTTGCCCAAAAAGTTGTTCTGCGACAGCTGCGCATTGATGGTGAAACCTATGTCGCCCGAGGCGTAACCGGCGCCGACCACGAGCTGCCCCGTAGAGCGCTCCTTCACCTTGATCTCGACGTCGACGATGTTTGGCGCCACCTTAGAGGTGGACTGGTGGAACTCGACGTTGTCGAAAAAGCCTAGACGGACCACGTTCTCTCTAGAAAGACGTTTCTTGGTCCCGTTAAAGAGCTCGCCTTCGTGAATCAGCAGTTCACGACGAATGACTTTATCTTTAGTGCGGGTGTTACCCGTGACGGTGATCTTGCCGATGTAGACGCGCTCCCCGCGGTCGATCTCAAACGTCACGTCCACCGTGCGGGTGTCGTCGTGGATGATCGGCTGCGGCACCACGTTGGCGAACGCGTAACCAAGGTCCGAATACTTTTCGGTGTAGCGTAACGTCTCTTTGCGGAGCGTTTCGGTATTGAAGGTTTCCCCTTGAACTAGGGCAAGGTCCTCGACCAACTCTTCGCGGCGATAAAGAAGATCCCCGCCGAAATCAACTTTGCCTACATTGTACTGCTGCCCTTCATCGACGAAGAAGGTGATGTAGACCCATTTTTTGTCCGGAGTGACCGTGACTTCGGGCTTGCCGAAGCGGGCACGGACGTAACCTAACGTGCCGTAGTAGTAACCAAGTGTGGCGATATCGCGTTCGAAAACCGCTTCGCGGTACGAGCCGCTGCCGGTGATAAACGAGAAGAAGCCGCCTTCCTTCGTCTGCATCACCTTTTTGAGATCGTCGACCGGCACAACCTTGGCGCCGACAAGATTGATCTGCTTGACCTGAACTTTGTCATTCTCTTCGATATGGAAGATTACCTTCACTTCGCCGCGCTTGGGGTCGGGCTCTAAGGTGTAATGAACGTCGGCTAGGTAAAAACCTTTTTCTTCGTACTTCTGGGTTAGCTTCTCCACGCTTTGGGAAAGCTTCTGAATATCGAGAACCTCGTACGCTTTAACCAGAATGAGATCTTTGAGGTCGTCTTTGTCGATGGAGTCGAGACCAGTGTAATCAATTTTGGAGACAGTGGGCTTTTCCACCACGTTAAAGATCAGGCGAACGCCGCCGGGGGCGACCTCTTCTTCGGCCTCGATGCCTTCAAAGAAGCGTAGCTTAGCGATAGAGCGGATATCTTCGGAAATGTTCTCGCGCGAGACTTCCGCACCGACCTTCGTGCGCAAGCGCGACAGAATGGCGTCGGTCTCAATCTTTTTATTACCGCGAATCTGAATCTCAACGACTGTGCGCGACTCGGCGTAAACGGAGCCAGGCAAGGTGCCCAAGACTAAGAAGACGAGGGCGCATAATAAGCGCCACCTCACGATGCCGACCTGAATGACCTAACTCCTTGTATTCCTTACAACAGGGGGGAAGCTACCCACGTGGGGGCGCTTTGTAAACCCAACTTTACTCGCTAGCTAAGGTTTCAAGCTCATCAAGCGGGAACTTCTTGCGGACCATCTCGGAGATCCACTTGTTTAGATACACGCCCAGCTGGCGTTTCCAGACCTCGGAGAGCCCTCGGTTGGCCTGTTGGGTGAGATATTCTTCAAAGCTACTGGGAACCCAGTTGCCTAGGTGCAGGTGGCCTAGCTCCGTCTTTTTGACGACGATATTGATATTCTTTAAGTCCTTGCCGTCATCCGGAAAGGAGACCTCGGCCTTAACCCGCGCCCAGTCAGAACGCGCTCCGAGCCAACCCGAAGTTGTGATGCACGCCGTTTTCGCCGAGCGGTACTTACCTTCACCGTAAGTACGCACGTCTTTTAATTCGACGGAAACGTCGACGGTGCCCGTTTCGGTAAGATTCAAATCGAGTTTGGCCACCTGGCCAGACATTCGGAATAGGTAGAAGTAACGGCCATTGCAGAGGTAACCGGCCCATTCGGCCTTGTCGGTCCATTCGCCCTTGAGCGTTTTCAGCTCTTCGCGAAGCCCCTGCTCGGCATCCTTCCATGGCAATTGAGCCACGGTCCACGCATTTCCCACGTTGGATAAAACACACGACAGCCCCAATAAAAGAGCAAACAAACCTGATCGCATTTGGAAAAACCCTCCCCTTTTTAACCCTGTCGCCGGAAACCGTGACAATCGGCGGCAACGAAGTCAAGAGCACGACCGGGGAGGAAGAATTGCTCCTTAACAAGCCGTTGCCGCCGAAAAGGCGTTGTTAACGGGCCTTAGCTTGCCAGGGTGTGTGGCTCCGTAGAGAGGACAAAGGCCAGCCGGCTAACGTGCTCGGGACGCACGCGGGAAATGCGGCCATTGAGCCACCGCCGGAGGGTCGTTTTGTGGACGCCCGCCTCTTCGGCCACCCAGTAGTGTTTAAGGTCCAACGCCCGGATGCGGTCACGGACTTTTTCGGAATCGATACGTTTTAGATTTTCATTCATAGTTACTCCTTGTGAGGAGCACCAAATGCAAACGCGCGCCCACCTTCGTTGAGCGCGCACGCTAAAGGCCGAGACCGATTTTGAGAAACGCCACGCCGTATCCGCTACGCGCGCCGTTTCACGGAGGGGTCGTGAAAAAGATTGCTGACGTCGCGCAGCTGAGCCCGCCGTTCTGCGATTGGCCCTGAGCGGAATAGAACGTATTGCCTCCCAAGTTGGTCAGCAAAACGGAATGCTGGGTCACCCCGTCCGTGCCCGTCGCGGTCTGGGCGCGGTTGTTACCGAATCCGTAACGGACGATCGAGGTCGCGCCGGATTGAGTGGACCACTGGGCTAGGTACTGAGTCGAAGTGACCTGCGCCACCGAGAAGTTGGTGCAGGTGAACTGACGGTCGACCGTCCAGTTATGCACGGCGGGCACCGCCGACTGGTTGCCCGCTAAACTTAACCCCCAAATCGCAATCGCGTGCGGGCCGTCGCTTACCACCGCTGTAGTCCACGGAGAGCTACACGCCTGGGGCGTTCCCCCGTCGAGCGCGCAGAGGAAAGAGGCAGTGGCAACGTCCGCATGGAACGTCGCCGTCATAAAGACCACGGAGGTCAGGGAGTTCACGGGGTTGGTCGAGTCGATGAAGACCACCGGCACCGTGAGGTCCACCGTCCAGGCGTACTGCACCGCCGTACCCAGCGTACCGCCAGCGCTCCGGCCCTGAATCGATATGGAGTGGCTGCCTGCGTTGAGCCCCGAGTAAGCAATCGGAGACGCACACGGAGCCGCCGCCGCGCCATCGAGCGAGCAGGTTGCCGTTCCGCCCGAGAACGTGAACGCGAGCGAAATCGATTGCTGGTTCGTTAACGACTGCGAGGGAATGGCCGCGCCTAACGTAACTACCGCCGCGGGGGTCGCTACCGTCCAGCTCCAGCCGGTTTCGACGCCGGCGGCGCCACGAACGTTGCGCGCGAATACGCGAAACCCGTGCGGCCCATCCCCCAGCCCCGAAAATAGCCGGGGACTCGAACAGGGGGCGAAAGCCTGCCCGTCTAGCGCGCATTCTAAATTGCTACCGTTGGACGAGAAGGTGAAACCGATGTCTTGCGACGGCGACGAGGCACCATTGGCGATCGTAGCGGCCAGCGTAACAATCGCGGGCGGAGCCTCGATCCGCCAGGCATGCGCGGCGGCGACGCCGGCGATGCCCGCCAGGTTGACACCGACAACCTGAAAATTATGGAATCCATCCGCAAGGCCTCCAACTTGGACCGGGCTCACGCACTCCGCGAACGGGGCGCTGTCCAAGGCGCAGCGGTACTTGACCGCGTTGGTGCCGGCAAACGCGAACGTATTTTCCTGCGCCGTCGTCACCGCTTCCGGATGGCCGATGTTCGTGAAGTTCACCGACGCCGGCAAAGCGACCATCCACTGGTAGCTCGTGATCTGAGAAATGTTACCGGCCGGGTCCTGCGCACGGATCTGCAGACGGTGCGTGCCTTCGATCAAATCGTTGAGCACGAGCGGCGATACAAACGGCAGCTCGGCGCCACCATCTAGCTGGTAGAACAGCGTGGCGATTTTGGAAACGATTACGTCGACCGAGAGGCTACGGCTCTCCGTCACGGTCGCCTGCGGAAACACGGCGTTAACCACCGGGGCAACGCGGTCGACTAGCCAAGCGGCCTGCGCCTGCGACACGTTGCCGGCTTCGTCCTCCGCCGACACGATCAGCACGTGGTTGCCAGTAGTAAGACCGGCAAAATCCACCGGGCTCGTGCAAGGGGCTGGGGGCTGCCCATCGAGCGAGCAGGCGAAACGGCTGGGTTTCGAAGCGCTGAACTCGAAGGACGCCAGGGCGAAGTTCGACGGCGAGGCGGCCGGGCTTAAGCGGTGGATTTCCACCGTGGGGTACAGGCTATCGACGCGAAAATCGTAAGCGAAGCGGCCCACGTTGCCCGCAAGATCGGCGGCCTGAAACGTGAACCGGTGCGAGCCGTCCGGTACGTTGCTCATCGCAATCGGCGAAGCGCAGACGGCCAGCGGGTTGCCGTCTAAGAAGCAACCCACATTCCGAATGGGCTCGCTGGCCGAGTAAGACAGCGACAAACTCCCCTGACGCAAAAGCGCCAAGGCCGGGTTGGCGGCGAAGGTAAACGACGGCGCCGTGTAGTCTGTATTCCAGCTGTAATCGAACGGCTCACTCGTGCTGCCGTTTTCGTCCACCGCACGAATTTCCGCCCGGTGCGCCCCTTCGGTTAGCTGGCTAAGGTTCCACGGCGATACGCAGGCCGACGGGTTCTGTCCATCGAGCGCGCATTGAAAACCGGTGACGCGATCCGCGCTAAACGAAAACGCGGCGGTCGTCTGATTGGTGAGCTCCGGCGGGAAGGCCGTAACCGACAGGATAGGCGGGCTCTTCTCCACGCGAAATGCGTAGAGGAGCGGAGCTTCCCTCGACTTCGCCTTCGGCGCGTAGATCCGCACTATGTGCGCGCCGTCGGCGAGGCCGTTGAAGGCTACCGGCGATTTGCATGCGAAAGCTTTCGTGTCGAGCTCGCACACGATCTCGCGGGCTACCTTCTTGTTGCGGTTTTTTCTATCCTCAAACGTAAGCACCAGCGACGTACCGTTGATGGTAGCCGTGGCGGGCACGGCCTTCTGCAACACGATCATCGGTGGTCTTCCCAAAGCGAGGAAATCGCGCCGGTACACCGGGCCGACCGTTTCGTCGTTGGTCGCGCGAATACGCAAGGAGTGCCAACCGCGTTTTACGGGGCTTGCGAAGTAAGGCGACTGACAGCGTTCAAACTGGCTGCCGTCGTAAGCGCATTCGAAAAAGTCCGCCCCCGGCGTGGCCTTGAACTTTATCGCAAACTGGTTGCCCACGAAGAATCGGACACCGGGAGCCGCCTGCTCCACCACCACCCGCGGCGGAATGGGCAACTCGTCAACGCCGCCTTCGCGTCCCCAAAACAACTGTCCGTCCAGAAGCCTGACCGGAGCCCGCCACCAGATTTCAAACCGGCCGTTCCGCTCTACGCACTCATTTACGTAGCTGTGAAACGACTGCTTCTCGTTTTGGAACAACGATGTGAGATCAACCTCGAGCACCGCCCCGTT
>JAYUBV010000670.1:0-3079 GCA_043740655.1 Pseudomonadota bacterium
ATGAAGAACGCCCCCCCGGTCCGCAAGAAGTAACCAATGGGCCAGAAGGCTAAGTTGATACCCGCTACGATATGCGGCGTGACCATATCGTGCGTAAACAGGGCGTACGGCAGCACGAGGTAGTCCAAATGGCTGCGGTGGCACGGCACCCACGCCACGGGCTTAGTCTTGGCGATCTCGCGCATCTTCTGGAACTCGGCGTCCTCCACGACCATTCCTTCGAACACCTTTTGGAACAGCCAGGTCAGAAAGACGAATGCCACTTCGATAAATCGAAAATTATAACGGGCCGAAATCTCGGTGAGGTTCTTGTAAACGCGGCGAACCACTTCCTTGCGGTCCACCCCCTCTGCGGCGGCAATCTTATCGACTAGCGCCTCGATCTCCGGATGGTGGATTAACGTTTCCTTTACCGCAACGGGCGAAAGGAAGCGGGGCCCCAGCACCACGCGCATCTCCTGATTCACGGTCACGAGAATTTTCCGGCGCAACGCCTTGGCGGCGACCAGCGGTGGCCCTTCCGCAACGGCGTCGGCGGTGGCTTCGCCCTCTTTCACATTGAGGCTCAACGTTCCCAAGAAACGTACCGTGGAATCGCGACGGCGCCGCGCGAGGTACCAAATCTTACCGATGATGTTGGGGCTAGAGCTGAGTCCCCACAGGTACTCGACGAGCTGACGCCCCTCACTGCGCGCCCACTTGCGCCACAGGATCAGAATCGGCACCAAGGTGATCCATTGCGACGAACGGTTGCCTTGGTTTAGCCGTTTTAAAATTTCGCTTAGGACACTTTCAAACGGGGTCGGCACGAACGGCTGCTTGCGCTCACGCACCGGACAAAACAGCAAACGAGGTCCCTCTTGGGATTGCAGCAGAAAAAGGTCGGCGTAAGTGCGCCGGCGGAACAGAATCTGAAAAAAGTAAGCGGGCTTGGAGAACAGCAGAATGCGTTTCCGATTCGCGATCAGGATCGCGCCGAATCCGTTGCGTCGGCTCCAACTCGACAGGATCAGCCACTCCACGATCCCGCCGTGCGTTAGCACGAAGGTAGCGCGGCCGTCCTTCTGAAGTTCGGCAATTTTATCGGCCGGAAGATCGAACTCGAATCGAAGGAACACTGCCTCCGAGATGAGCCCCCACAGCCGGTCAATGAGCTCGTAAATCTTAGTCAAACCTGCCCCAAAAAAGTGTGCCTTAAACTAGGCGCGGGGCGACAAATTGGCAAAAGAAAAGGGCCTGAGGAAGACCTCAGACCCTTCTATTGCGCTCAACTAACGTACCGCTCAACAAATCAAATTTCGAAAATCAAAACGTTTATGCAACACTGCGTCTGGGTTGTAAACGCCAAAAGTGGTTGATCTTCATAGTTAAGGAACATCACGTGATTGCCCCATCATTACCTGTCCAAAGACGCATATTGGGATGAAAAGAAGGACTCGTCGCAAGTTCTTCAATGGGGGAAAATTATGAAAGAACTCATGGCGCTGCTCGCGGGACTGACGTCGCCCGTGCAAGACAGCCTTCCGAACAAACCGCTCTACGTTGATCTCGCTTACAAGGATATCTCCGAACTTCACCAGATCGTGGACAAGGGCTACGACGTCGCGGGGGTTAACCATGAAGGCAAAACGATTACGATCGTAATGCGCGGATCGGGCCTCCGTAATGCCGCCGGCATGAACGTGAAGGCCGTGCGCAACGTGATGGTGCCGGACGCTAAGTACAAGAAACCGGCCGACATCGAGCAATCGTTGAAGAACGCCGAACGCGACTATCCGAATTTGGCCTACGTAGAGTCGATTGGAAAGTCGATCGAAGGGCGCGACATTTGGGCGATTAACCTAAGCGCTAAATTCGTGAATAGCGGCAGCCCCAAGCCGGCGATTCTATTCGATGCCATGCACCATGCTCGCGAGGTCATGACGCCGGAAATCGCGTTGGATATCGTGGACTACCTCACAAAAGAGTACGCCACTAACTCCAAGGTTCAGGAATGGCTGAACAACTACCAGGTTTGGGTAGTGCCGATGGTAAATCCCGACGGCAACCAGAAGATGTGGGACGAGGATTCGATGTGGCGGAAGAACAACCGCGACGGACACGGCGTGGACATCAACCGCAACTATCCGTACGACTTCGACACTTGCAACGGGTCGTCCGGCAGCAAGAGTTCCCAGACCTACCGGGGCGAATCGGCGGGCTCCGAGCCCGAAACCCAAGCCCTCATGAGCTTAGCGAAAAAGGTTAAGCCCAAGTTCAACGTCTCGTACCACTCGTTCTCCGAAATCGTGATCTATCCCTTCGGCTGTAATCCCAAGACGATCCCAGACAAAGACAAGGACAAGTACATTGGCACGGGCAAGGAATTGGCGAAGAAGCTGAAGCGTGATTCCGGCAGCGGAACTTACCGGCCGGGTACGTCTTACGAACTCCTCTACAACGTAGACGGTGGCTCGGTGGACTGGATGTACGTGGAAGAGAAGATCATGTCGTACGTAATCGAGGTCAACTCATCTTCGCAGGGCTTTCAGCCTAGCTACGACCGGTGGCGCGATAAGACGGTGGCAGGCCAACGTCCCGGCTGGCAGTTCCTGCTAGGCGAGATGAGCAAGCCCGGCATCCGCGACGACGAATAGAGTCGGGGTCTCTTCTTCAGACATTTTTTACACAGCCCGCCGGGGTCTCCTCGGCGGGCTGTTTTATTGAGCGGTATAATAACCCAATGCGATGGTTCCTGCCCTTTGCCTTACTCCTGTCTACTTTTGCCAACGCCGCCCCTTTAGACGACTGCTTCTTCGGTTTCGCCACTCTCGAAGCCACCCCCGGCGAGGCCGCGAGCTTGGTGTCATCCACCTACCTGCAATTACTCGATTCGCTCTCCCACGGCCGACTCACCGAAAAGGCGCTGGTGCATATGGCGGATACCAATCCCTTCACGGTTGCCGAAACGGCCAACGTCGATCTGCTGACCCTGAAGCGAAGGCTTAAGGACTTTGAAGAGCTGGTGAAGCGAAAAGGATGGCTGACGCCCGAGATCACCGGCCGGTTACGTCAGGAACTGCGCAGGCGTGCGGCAGAG
>JAYUBV010000671.1:0-9978 GCA_043740655.1 Pseudomonadota bacterium
CTTGGCGTTATCGCGGAATTTTTCGACTTCCGACGGAGCAACTTTGCGTTCTTCTACTTTCTTCAGCGCTTTATAGTCCGCCTTGTATCCATCGGCCCCCTGTCCCGTGGTCTCGTCCTCGGCCAACCCGCGTGCGGCGGCGTTGACGGTGTACGAGGGAGGGCGGCGTCGGCTGGCTTTTTCGAGGCTCGCGGGAACCTCTTTCTGCAGGTCCGCCTGGCCGACCGGTTTGGTTTGGCTCAGAAAGATTTTGGAGACCCAGCCGGTATTTTTGCCGGCGGTGACCCGAGTCCACAGCCCTTGGCTCTCTAGCACGGTCACGGAGTCGCCGCGATTGAGGGTCGCTATTTTTTCCGCATTTTGGGTCGGGCCTTTCAGCAGGTCGGCCTTCACCGCTTGTACCCAGCGCGCATTGTCGTCGGCGAAGGCCGACCACGCGACGAGGAAGAGGGAAAGGATGAGCCACGACGGTTTATTTACTTTTGAGGACATGGACCACACTCCAGTTTTCAGGGGGATTAGTAATCAAGTTGCGGCAGCGTTCCCGGTAGATGCGGCTGGGGCCATCTCCCGGAAATTCTGTCTCGATGTTTTCGAAAAGTCTTTCCGCGGTGGCGAACTCGCCGGCGGCGTAAATTTTCCATGCATTTCCAAACGGTCCCGCTAAGCGGTGAAAGCGCTCCGCGTCGGGATGGTTTCTGTCGGCGAGCGGTTGGTAAACCCTTACGTGCTGCGATTTACCCTTCACCTGCACGTCGTCGACGAGCCGGCAGAGGATGGCGTGTTTAACGGCTTCGTACGTCGTTTCGCCGATTAGAAAGGGCACGGAGTATTGCTTGGTGATGCTTTCCACGCGCGACGCGAGGTTCACGTTGTCGCCGATGACCGTATAGCTAAGGTGCCGTTCGCTGCCGATGTTGCCCACGATGACTTTGCCGGAGTTCACGCCGATGCCGATGGTCAGCTCGTGGGTCATACCGAAATCCCGTCGCAGACGGTCACGCAACCCTTGCATGGCATCGATCATGTCGAGCCCGCAGCGCACGGCCCGCACGGCGTGGAAGTCGTCTTCAAGCGGGGCGCCCCAGAAAGCCATCAGGCCGTCGCCGATGAATTTGTCGACGGTGCCCAGGTGGGTGAAAACGATTTCGTTCATACTGCTTAGGTAGCCGTTGAGGCATTCGACAATTTTTTCGGCGGGTAGCTGTTCCGAGATGGAGGTAAAACCTCGAATGTCGGAAAACAGAATGGACAGTTCCTTTTGAGCGCCGATCTCGGCGCGGGGATCGATTCCGCTCGTCATGAGTTTCTCCGTCACTACGGGGGAAAGGTACTTCGATAGCGTGTCGCGCAGCTTGCGGCGCTCCGCCGTCTCGATAATGAAGAGGTAACTAAAAGCATCGAACAGGGCGATCAGCCAGGCCACGCTAGGTCGCGCCATTTCAAGGCAAATGCTCAAGTGCTGGAACAGAAAAATCGAGGTCGATAGGTAGGCGAAGTACGCTAAGAACGGAACCCCGATACGACCGATGATTCCCGGCTGACTGAAGACGACCGCGTAAATGAGCATGAGTCCAAAGAGTAAGACCAAAGCGTTGGCAACCATCGGTAACCGCGTCAGGTGATCGTTGAGCAGGCCGTTCGACACGGCCGTCGCTTGCAGTAGTGCGCCTGGATAGTTCGGGTGAAGCGGCGTTGCCTTAAGGTCCTGCAACCCCGAAGCGCTGGCCCCGATGAGGATCACTTTGCCTTTGAACTCGAGTGGGTTCACCTGAAGTTCGGCCGGATCGTGAATTTTTCCGCTCTGCATTTGCGCCGCGGACGCCAGCACGGAATCGATGGGAATGCTTTGCGGAGCCCGATCGAGACCGTAGTAATGTAAGGGCATGGACCCGGCGTCATCGTAAGGTAGACGGATGGGGCCCCGGCCCGTCGAGTGGACCACCACGTGCTGGTGCGTTACTTCGACACGCGGATCTTTTACGGCGGCCATGATCCCCACCAGCGTGAGTGAGGGGTACCAATCGCCGTCGTAATTAAAGAGTAGTGGGGCCGCTTCGAAAGTACCGTTACTGGCTTGCTGAATCGTCACCGAGTGGAAACGCGGAATTTGGCGGAAAAACGGCGGCGGAGGCACTTCGTAATCGCGGAACACGGGCAGGCGAAAAGTGAACGTAAAGGGAATGGAGCCAAGCTTCAGAGCGAATTTTTCGCGAAAGCCCGCGGGAAGAGGGTTGGTGCTGATTCCCGTTTCCGACGGCTCCTTCAAAAATGTAAAGGCGTGGGAGACGTTTCCGGCATTTTTCGAGGCCTGCGCCAGCATCGCGTCGTCGTGTCCATCTCCCCTGCGTTCCGTGAACGTGATGTCGAATAGAATGGCGGCGGGCTCACCGGCGGAAAGAAACTCGATCAAATCTTTGTATATCCGTCGAGGCCACGGCCAGCTCCCGTAGGCCGACGAAAGGTTCTTAAAGCTTTGTTCATCGATGTCGATCACCACGACCTTATCGCTAGCCTGAGTCAGCCGATTCGCATTTTGGTAGCGCCAGGCCACCGACTGCGCTTCCACAGCGGGGTTGGCGACGATCAAATGCCAAACTGTGGCCAGCGAAAACAAAATGCCGCCGCCGATTAGCGCACGAACGATTTTTCTTTTGGAAGCAGAGCTCATAAGGGGTCTGAGCTTTATCGGTATCTTCCGGATTTCTTTTGAGAATTTTGTGACTAAACGGCGAGAAATTGTTCGTAGGTTTCAAAGCGTTTCACGGTATCGAAGAACGAAATCTCGCCGCGCAGGTGCGCCATTTTCAGCCACTGTTTAATGCGTCGCGGTAAATAGTCGGAGCTGGGGTAAGGAAAGCCGGAGCTCCAGTAGCCGAACCGCTCGATCCACGGCTGCCAGCTAGCGTAGGACGCAAGGGCGGCCATTTCGCGGGGCACCGCGATACCGAGTTCCTGTGCGACGATACCGGGCAGGGCAGGGTTGGCCAGTGCGCCACGGCCCAACATGAAATGTTCGCTGCCGCTTTCTTCACGGCAGCGTAGAAAGTCTTCGCGCGTCCAGATGTCGCCGTTCGCGACCACCGGAATGCCGAGTCGCTTGCGGACTTCACCGATGGGGGCCCAGTAGGCGGGCGGGCGGTAACCTTGTTCCTTGGTGCGGCCGTGGATCGTGATCCAGGAGGCGCCGCCGCGTTCGGCCTGCTCGGCGTTGGCAAAGATCGCCGATGGATCGTCCCAGCCCAAGCGCAACTTCGCGGAGACGGGAACTTGGGCCGGCACCGCATCGCGTACGGCTTTTACGATCGCGTAGAGGCGATCGGGATATTTAAGCAGCGTGGCGCCGCCGTCGTGACGGTTCACGGTTTTAGCGGGACAGCCGAAATTTAGATCGATGCCGTAAGCCCCGGCCTCGGCGCACCGCCGCGCGGTCTCGGCGAGCCGTTCGGGATTCCCTCCGAGCAATTGCACTACCACCGGCAAACCCGTGGGGGTTCGGCTCTGGTTCCGCAGCTCGGGGACGTGGCGATAAAAAACGTGCCGCGGGGGCACTTCGTGGCTCACGCGCAAAAACTCGGACACCGCGAAGGTAAAGGCGCCCGTTTCACCCATCAGGGCGCGCATCGGGGCATCGGTCACCCCCTCCATGGGGGCCAGGACCAGGGCTGGTTTTCCGGGCTGGATCACGGCGCGCAGCATACCACAGCGCGCAAGCCGCGCCCTCGACCAAAAGCCCGTTAAGGTCCGTAGTACTTGGCTTCCGGGGGGACTAGGGAGGGGAAGGGGCACCGGCCAACCGGCTTACCCTTTAGCTCTGGATGGTCCACGAAGAACTGATCAATCATCTTTTTGTTCATGAAACGTTCGATGCCGTATTGCCGCCAGCCGAACTCGTCGGCCGGATCGGAGAAGCGGATGCCGTATTTTTCGGCCAGTCCGCGATCGGAGTTACTGAAGTCCGTGCCCGGTTTTCCATCGGGGCGGGTGTCGGTTTTCTTGTAGGCGGAGTCACCGCACATGAAGGAGTTCGCCTTATCGATGACGACTTTATCTCCGTACTTGGCCTTTAGTTTCGCTTCCAAACGATCGAGCATGCCGGTGTTGGGTTTGCGGTCGTTGTCGTTGTTTTCGGCGAAGTCATAGTAATGGAAAACCGCCGACGGGTTGAGCCACGCGGCCATGCGACGAACGAAATCCAAAGCGGAGTCCGACTGCTTTAGCGAAATGTACTTGGGAATGCCGGCCTGGTTGGAGGCGATTAACACGAGGTACCCTTCGGCGTTTAGCTCCGCGATCCGTTTGGTGACCAGCGGGAGTAGCCACACGTCACGGCCATTGTTGGCGGAGACGTTCCCCGACGGAGCCAGGCGCAACGTACTATCGGCGTCGAAGACCGCAATTTTAATTTTCCCGGACTTCAGCTGCTCGGGCGTGGGCGTGTACGAATCGGCTAGGATCCGGCGTTGCACGACGTAGGCCTCTTCCTCCGAGCCAATCGGCTTCGGAGGTTCCGTCTCCGCGAAGGTGACCGTCGATAGAAGGGAGAGGACGAGCCATAACATTTTCACGGGGATCCCTTTTCGGCGGCTACGGCCCGTTGGGCTTCGGGCCCGCAGCGCGGCCAGTTCTGGATGCCGCGGTTCACTTCGGCGCCGATCATCTCGGCGGCGCACATCGACGTGCAGCAGGCGTTATAAATCGATTTCTTACCCCGGCACTCGGTGAGCTTATTCTTGGCGAAGATCGGTCGGCAGATCGATCGCCAGGTGCCCCGGCTGAATTGAAAAGGACCGTGGTAGAACCCGTTGGGAGATCGCACCGGCTTGTTGGCCGAGGTCTTCGCGCAGAACTTACCGCTCTCGCACGCGGCGATGTGGCAAAGCACGCGGCCCTGCTCGGACCGGTGCACCTTAGCGGCGCAGGATTGGATGAGCTCGCACTGCTCGGCGCACGCGGGGCTAGCCAGCCAACGTTTGGCGTCGGAAGCAATCGTGGCGCCGGCCAGCGTCAGAAATAAGCCACAAAGCGCGAGGTTTCTCACGCCGACTTATCGGAAGGAAAAGGCGTTTTCTAGAGGGGGGAACTACGGCATTTCGAAGTCTTTGGCGACGGCCATGTGCTGCATGTTCAACGCGCCGCTGTCCCCTTGCCGAGCTGGTGGGAATCGGGAGATGTCGCGGAAGGTGCGGGTGTCGAGCACGACTCCGTTGGGGAACTTTCTCGGCTCGCCCGTTTTGGCCAATAGGGTTAGGCACGTGTGATAGCCGTCCAATAGGCTATTGGGCAACACGAAGTCGTAGGGCTTATGGCGGTTGGCGCTGGTGCCCGAATTCCCGTCGACGTCTACGGGAACGTGTTTATCCGTCACCACTTCCGACAGCACGTGCAAGGTCGGCTCGTTACGATTGGTTGTATTGAAGTCGCCACCCATCACGAGCAGATCGTTTGGTCCCACTTTTTCTTTGGCAAATTCTACCATCGCCCGGGCGCCGGCTTCCCGCTTGTCGTCGTCGCCGTGGCTCAGGTGGGCGCTCATCGCCCACAGGATTTTTCCGTTCGGCAACTGGATCTTGGCCCACACGGTGTTGCGGTCGCGCATCTGCCCATCCTCGATCTCGCCGGCTTCGAGAATGGGGTAGCGGCTGATGATGCCGTTGGGAATGCCGTTCTGGCCGCCGGTTTTCCCGCGATAGTAGTGGAACTCTTTTCCGGTGCACTCGTCGACCAGCGCGCGGATATCCTGCTCGGAATTCCCCTTGTAGTTGAACTCCTGAATCAGGGCGATATCGGGCTTGAGTAATTGCAGAATGCGGATGCCGGACCCTTCGTCGTAAGACTGCCGGTTACCGCTGGTGAGATTGGCGTTCACCACGCGAATCCTCGTCTCGGAGAACGCCGACGACGTAAGGATTAGGACAAATAAGGTGAACTTCGCCGTCCAAACTACATTCGATTTTAAGGGGTTCAAGGTTCCCGTATTTTACCACGGCGTTCCGGTCTTTTTCCCCGAGCGCGCCCGCGACTAGATCATTCATCGCCTCACCGCGGGCCGAGTTGCAGCTGAAGACCAGCGACAGACTATAAACCAACGCGGCAAGCTCGATGACGAAAAGGGCCTTCATCATAAACTTCTCCTGTACCCCTTTACGCGTAAGACCCAGTGAAAAGGCTCACAAAAACTATTGACCCGGTGCGTTGAAAATGGTGTGACCAATGGGCAACATCATCAATGTCCCATGATTTCTTGAGGGGGAAATCTCATGAATACAAATACTTATCGTTTTTGGTCTTTGGCCGCGGCGGTGGTTTTTCTGTCGGGTTGCGTGCCCGATGACCAAACCGTCATTAAAAAAGAGCACCTTTTCGTCGCCAATCCGGCCCCCGTCTCGTCCGACGGCAAAGTCGCTACCTTCAAGAAGAACAATGATGGCCATAAGGTCCTGCTCGCGGTGTTCGACACCGGAGTTGACTACAACCATCCCTACCTGCGCGACCACATGCACTTCGCATTGGACGCTAAGACCGGAGTGCCGACTTCGGCCGGTTTAGATTTTCTCGCGTTGGATGAGTGGGCTTCGCCGCGTCTAATTGAGACCAGCTCGTACGAGTTCGACGCCCTCTCCGACAAGCAAAAGAAAAAGGCGCTCGATAGCTACAAGACCAAAGAGGCATACAACGACAACGTTCGCCGCGAGAAGCTGGGAAAAGTTTGCGCTGCGGAAGAGATCGTGAAGATCGATCCCCGTCTCGGTCGCTTCATGGCACCGTACCGCGGGCTCGCTTTGGAAAACAGTGAGACCAAACACGGCACGCATGTCGCCGGGTTGATGTCGTACGACAATAAAGCCATCGGTCTCATCCCGTACAAAATGTTGCCGTACCACGAGACGGAGCAGGACGAAGCCGACTTCTCGCGCGGCAAGGCCGATCGGTTCGTGAAGAACTTCGAAACGGCGCTACGGCACGCACGCGTTGCCGGCGTGAAAGTGGTCAACCTGTCATTGGGGGGAAGCTTCGAGAAGCCGACCAACTCGAACGACAGCTCGTACGAGGGCAAGCTTGAAAAGTACGAAAACTACAAACGCATGCTCACGGGAGGTTTGACCAGCCTCGTGAAGGAGTACAAGGAGATTCTGTTCGTGGCCGCCGCGGGTAACGACTCGGGCTGGAGCGACAACGAAGCGCGCATTCAGTATCCATGCGGCGTAGAGGCCCCGAACGTTTTGTGCGTTGGTGCTTTGAACAAAGATGGATCGCTGGCCAAATTCACCAACCTTCCGCTGAACAAGGTGGATCTGGTGATGGCGAGCGGCGTGAAGCTGATCTCGACCGTGCCGCACGACAACTGCGGCTACTTCCGCAAATTGTTTTCGAGCATCATTACCGAAGGCACGAACGACGCCGGGCTATGTTCGTACGATCTAAAGACGAAAAAGTGGGAACGCGATGTGAAATTTGCGGAACGTTACAAATCTTTGATCGACACGATGTACGCCACCTGCGCTTCCGAGCGAACGATGTTCGAAGCAATGTCGGGTACGTCGATGGCGACCCCGGTCGTCTCGCACTTGGCCGCCGAGGTCATGCTGGAACGTCCGAACCTTTCTCCCGGTGAAGTCATCGCGGAGCTGAAGAAACGCGCTTCCGTCGACAAAAGCCGCCAGTTCGTGGCGTACGTTCTGAAGGCGAAGGTGCCCTCGTGGTACAAGCTGTTCAATACCGGTAAGCAAGGCGACGTTGATTTCGACCAGAACTTCAACAACGTGTCGAAGACGTTGATGCCTAGCCTCGATACGTTGGTCAGCGTGACTCCGAACGCGACCTTCGACTTCATCATGGGGAACATTTAAGGCAAAAAAAACTTCCAGAGTATAATGAAAGGGCATGAGAACTTCTCAGGCCCTTTTTTTATTTCTATCCCCGTTTACCTGCTTGGCCGCCCGGGCGACGCCGGAAGCGCCGACCTACCTTTGCCGTGACGCTAAGGGGACGGAGTATCGCGTATGGATCGGCCGGGCCAATAACCGGATCGAAAAGACCGAAGGCGCGGCGATCTCGGTTTACCCGCTTGCCTCCGCCAATATTTTTCGTCCGGCCGCAAATCCCGGTGAGCCGCTGATCTACAACGGCTGGCAGCAGGGGGCCTCGCGAACTGCCGAAGCCGTCGATCTGGCGCAAGAAGTGGTGACGCAGTTCAAGACCGACGGCGAAAAAAGTACGCTGGCCTTTGGCCTTACCCTAGATCACCGCGAGCGAACGCCATTGGACTGTACGTCGAGTGCGCAGCGAGCGGAAATCGTTTATCTGGCGAAGCATTCGGCCCCCGAAGTACGGTATCCGGAACGCGTGCAGGCGGTGGCGGGATTGCGCGGGCACGACGGCGGCTTGACGCCGGTGGCGGCGCGGACATTGGATTCGATGGTACGGCGTTTCTACCATTCGCCGTCGTACGCCGATGCCGCCGCAAAGGCGGCATTCATCAAGAACCTCACCCCCGGGTTGGTGAGGGTGGCCCCCTCTACTATGTCCGCGGTGGGGAAGCGGCTGCCCGACGAAATGAAACCGTTCTGGGTAGCGATTCTCGACGGCACGCGGTACCGGTACTTTCCCGAGACCGAACGCTACGCAGGATGGATCAAAGAAGGTGCGCGGCCCGAACCGCTGCGCGATCTAGAGTCGGTGCGCGCGGGCTTTCTTTCCTTCGTACGATCGCCGCTGTTTAAGCAAAAAGACCTACGGGAGTTTTTTAGTAGGGCGGTGACGGGCGCGGTGGCATCCCTGGAGGACTTCGAGCTTAACCGCGTAACCGCGCGGTTCCATCCGAATGAGAAGGCTTACGTGAAGTCGGTCTGGGTGAAGGCCACCGGTAAGAAAACTATCGACGATTTTCCGGAAATTATGCCGATGGTGGAGCATCTCGGGAAAGCTGTTTCCGCCAAAGAGTTTGATCCCCTGAAGGTGAAGGACCGCCTGATGGTGTTCTTCACCACCTCGATGGCCGGAAGCGCCGACGCGCGCGCGTTGTTTGTGCAGGCTAGCGCCTCGCATGTCAAACGGCTGAGTCCCCGTCAGCAGGAAGACGTGAATGCCTGGTTGAACGATGCCGGTAAGACGCTATTCCGAGAAATGTTGCGGTGAGCTTTTATTCAGATCGCTGGCGTTGAAACCGTCGAAGATCCGAATCTCTACCGACGGCGGACGCCGTTTCCAGCCTTTGCCGCCGGCCCCCACCGCCTCTTCCGCCATTCCCAAACTGTAACTGAGCCGTGAGGCAAGGGATCGTGTGATCTTGTCTGGATTGGGTTCTACGTCCACTTGATGGGGAAACGGTCGCCCCGGACGCGACCCCTGGGCGAGGGCCTGCGTCAGGAGCCGACTGGTAGGCAGATCGAGACCGGGCGTATCGGGTTTCGGTTCGATGCGCGCGGTGGCCAAAAGTTTTTCCATCGTTTTTGAAACTGGCGCCGCCGTAATGAAACGGGTGGCCAGATCGAGCGCCTCGGCGAGATCGGGACGGATCGAGGCCGCGAAGGCTTTTGGAAAAAAGCTTTCGCCCGTCGTTAGATCCAAACTCGGTGAGTTGGCGTCCGTGGTGTAATACGTGCGCCGTTCGGAGTCGTACCAGTGGGAGTACTGATTCGGCCCCGCGCCGGCACGTAGCGCCTGACAACCGGCTTCGGAGATGGTTGGCGCTTCGTAGGGTTTGGTTTCGCCGGTGGCGTAGAACTTGCCATCGTCGTCGGCAAATAGCGAGGCGAGCTCCATTCCCAGACCGGCGGACTGCCCGCTGCCTTGCCCTTTATCGACGCAAAGGGGGCCGCAGCAGTTGGCGTGCATCGATTCGTGCAAACTGACGTCGGCGGTGGAGTTCGCGGAGACCACCGAGACGGATACGGGCGAGCAAAGGGTGGAGCACCCTTTCGCGTTGGGATCGTGACACATCCGTTGCGGGAGCTCGGGGTTGGCTTCCACCTGCAC
>JAYUBV010000672.1:0-9951 GCA_043740655.1 Pseudomonadota bacterium
CCCTAAGGCTGGGAGAAATTTGGCGGCGACCAGGAGCCTGCGCCCTTCCCTTCGTAACCGGCATGGTAGTGCTACGGACGTTTCTGACGTACGCCCCCGCGGAGTTTACCTTCGCGAGTTTTTGGAATTCGATGCTGGACTGGCACCGCGTGCTCTACGTCCCGGTGCAATACGGTGCCGCCCTGATTTACGCCGGGTTGCGGATTTATCCGTCTTACCGACGTGGAGATCTCAACGTCTACTTTAAGCGGGGGCAGCTGGTCGACGTTGAGACACTCTTTGTGCTGGCCGTCGCCGGCGCCCTACCCGGTTTGGTCATGAACTTTCCGCAGTCGAATCACAACTACTTTGTGACCGATCAGCGTTGGTTTGCCCTGACCTTGCTCGTTTCGTATTTACTGGCGGTCGGACCGGGGCAGCTCGCGCGGGGCTGGCGATCTCTGCCGGCGGGCGTTCGTGGGCCATCCTCAATCGCTATCGGGGCATCGCTCGCCTTTTTTTGCGTGAACGTCCAAGCCCCCGTGGTGGATTTCGTCGAACGCCAAGAGGAAGTGCGCGTGCGGCTGACTCTGCCGAAGCCTTATTACACCCATATGTTTAAAGCGATGCGAGAACTCGACTACCAGCCGTCGATTTCCAAGCGGCGGAACCTGGTCTACATCGCCCGCGACGAAAACTCCTGGCGGGACTTCAACTGTTACACCGTTTCGTTTGCGGCGGTGGCGTTGTCGGGCCACGCGTTGCTCGACGGCATGCCGCCGTTAGGCTGCCCCACCCACAACTATGGTCTGCACGTCTACGCTGTCCGTACCGAAGCTCCCCGCCGGTTGAGCAGGAAAGAAATGTGCGCCGCCGTGCTGCAACGCGGATTTGATGGGGTGTGGCGGTGGGAGGATAGGAAAGTTCAGCATTTCAATTGCCGCGTGTATGATTTGCCCTGACCCATGGGAAACACCCTTTCCATCGTTATCCCGGTATACAACGCGCGCGCGTGGCTGCCCGAACTGTGGAGTCGGCTCGAGGCCGCTGCCGGCGAAGCCTCCGAGTGGATTTTTGTCGATGACGGCAGTGAAGACACCACGCTTGATCTATTAAAAGAGTTAGCTCTCGCGGACCATCGCATCCACGTGGTTTCGTGGCCACGGCCACTGGGGTTGACGGTGGCGCTACGCGAAGGGGTTCGTGCGGCCCGGGGAAATTTCATCGTCACCCTTGACGACGATCTTGAACACCCGCCCGAAGAAATCCCGCGGCTGGTCCACAAGCTCAAGCGTGGTGCGGATCTGGTTTACGGGGTTCCGCTCAGTCACCCGCGCACGTTCTGGAGGAATGCCGCCCGTTTTGTCTCTCACCACATCTTTTTGTGGCTGACCGGCCATCCACTACCGCGTCCGTTCCGCGCCTTTCGCAAAGAGCTGGTGCCCGACGATGCGCCGATGGACGCACTACTAGATTTCGTGCTGCTAGGACGAACCAAGAACTGCGTGCAGGTTCAGGTGGAGTACCACCGTTCGTGCCGGCCTCGCTCGACGCACACGTTTCTCGGTCTCGTGAAACTTTTTCTTACCGGCGTGAGGCAACTTTCGATCGTGAGAAACCGCGCGTGACCGAGCTCCACCCCAGCGAACTCGATACGAGGGTATTCGGTTTTCCGGTGTACCGTAGCTACGCTCAAACGGCGGAGACGTTGGCCCACGATATGGAAGAGGCGGAGGCGGGTGGCGGGCGCCTGCTCATTGCACGATTGGACGTAGCCAACGTGGCCTTGATGCAAAAGGTACTGCTGGACGGGTTTCTCCTCACCGATGTGCAGGCGACGTTCCGCATGCGGCTCACCGAGAAGCACGTGGCCCTCGCCGAAGCGACCCTGCCCGCCCGGCTGGCCCGGGAAGGGGAAGAGGAAACTTTGGTGGAGATAGCCCGGCGAAGTTTCGAGGGAAAGCCGAGCCACTACCGCAGCGACGCGCGGCTCGATAAGGACCGTTGCGATGAGCTGTACGCCGAAGCGATGCGAACGTTCTACCGAGGTCGTGGAGAACGGCAGAAGCTGCTCGTGGTCGAACGGGAAGGCTCGCCGGTGGGCGTGATGGTCGTGCGTTTACCCGAGGAGGGGGCGGCCGAGGGTTCGTTCGGGGCCATCCATCCCCGCGCCCGCAAAGAGGCGTTGGCGGTCTACCGGTCGCTCGTGCTACGCGGAATGATGTTGGCGTGGGAACGGCGCATCGTTCAGGGGCGTGTGTCGACATCCATTCGGAATTTAGTCGTGCACAAAGTGCTAGCCCGCCTGGGCTATGAGCCGACGGGCTACCATTACACTTTGCACTACTGGTTCGACTAAGGCCCCTTGGGCGTTTCCGGTTTCTTCGGCGCGACCTTCCAGCTCGCCGAGATCCAACCGCCGTCGACGACGAGGCTAGCATTCTCTAGGCTCGGGAGATTCGCTCCACTTATGCCTTCGGGCAGCATCAGGTTTGGAAACGTCGGTGCTTCGGGAAGCAGAGCCGCGAGCTTCGGCGTGAAGAACTCTTTCAGGGCGGTGATTTGCGCTTCCGTCAGTTTGGCATTGGATCCGTACACGATCGACACTTCGCCGATACGTTGAAAATCGAATTTCGTGCCGTCATTTTTTAACCGGTACATTCCGGAGAGCATGACGGGCAGCGATTGCCCCGTGGCCTTCTTCTCCAACCGTTCGATGCGGAAGGTGACGGTCATCCGATCCTTACCCAGCTTCACCGTGATCGGCCGGCGGCGCTCGAAGAAAGCCGACCAACGTTCGGTTCCTTTGAAAACCCAAAGGTCACGTGGAATTTCGCCGTACATCGTTTTGGCGAAGTTCTCCACGTAGCTATCGGTAGCCTCGTACCAGCCGTAGGCCGCTTCGAGGAAATTGTTCACGGCCGAATCGTGGGCCTGAAACATTACGTCGCTGCCGTTCGGAACCGTCGGCGGGGTAGAAACGGTGGCGAACTGATCGTAGCCGGCCATCCAACCCTGGGTTTCGATGCGATCGGCCTGAGTCGTGAAGTGGACCGACTTAGGGAAAATCTCGTGGCGATAAAACGGCAGGTAAAGGTTATCGGAGTACATTTTATTGATCTCCGATAGCCGGGTTCCCATGCGTGAGTTCACCTGATCATTCAGCTCCTTGCCAATGCGACTGCTTGCCTGCTGTGAAGCGTACGCTTCGGCCGCGGCGCGTTGGGCGTGGGCGGTTTCGATCGCCTTCTGCGCACCGCCGCGACGGACTAAACCTTCGAGACGCGGGAAAATAAATTCACGATTTGGATCGTAGCTACCGCCCGTGATCTGCGTCTGCGAACTTGCGCTGGCCACCGCCGGCAAAATCGAAAAGCCGGTCGGATGCATCACGAGGCGTACCGTCGAGGTCACCTGCGTGTAGCCCCGGGAATAAAGAGTAGCGACGCCGTTTTCGCCGGTGAACCGGCGTCCCAAGCGCGGTCCGTCTTCCGGACGAGGAGCCACCGCGGTCGAGCTAGTGCTGGCGCCACCGCTCAGTACGATGTCGATGTGGGCTTCGCTCGGATGCGGGGTAAGCACGGCCCGGCTCGAACCGTTAAACGAGGAGACACCGGAAATGGCGGCACCGTTGAAGTGGGCCGAAATCGGTTCCGTACGACTAATCGATTCGTTCTGGAAGGACGCGAGCAATACTTTCGAAGACAGGCTGTAGCGAAAGTTTGGCCGTTCGTAGTGCTGCCGAATGGCGCCTAGGTATCCCGGAAGCTGCTTGGCCCGTTCCATCCACCCGACGAGCTGTCCCAGTTCCTGGTGATCTACCTGGCCCGCTTGGCCGGCGACTAGCTGATCCAGTAATTGCGCCAGACGATCGCGCTTCCGCGTGAACTCTTGCTCGAGCTCGGCCGCCGACATCTGCGAGAACGCGAGCGCTTCGCGGTAACGTCGCCCCGTCGTACGTACGAACACCATGTGGTCCATTTCGAGACCGGGCAGGTTGCGAAAGTACCACCACAGGTTGCGATCGAGGGATTCGACCGAACGGTCGTTGCCCGAAGTAATCTTGGCTAACGCGGGAACGTTCAAATGATCGCGCCAGCTCCGATTGATTTCCGGAGTCTGGGCGTTGAGGTGCGCTTCCATATGCGCGAAGGCGCGCTGGAAAGCGTTTAACGATTCAACCACTTCGTGTTGCGGAAACGGGACGAAGCCCGCATTGCGCACCCCCGATGCTAAATCATTGGCGTGCACGGAAAGCGACAGGCCCACGAGAAGCAATAGGTTTAACGACTTCATTTATTCTCTCCGGGTCCGTCGACCACTACGTAGTTGAAACGGGTACTAAACATCTCATCGAAGGTCTGAATGCCGTAAGGCACGCGACGCTTTGGGTCGGGATTATTGGGGTTGTAAGGCGAATTATCCCAGTGCGCGGTCGCGCGCAGGGCGGTGCCCGCCTTTAGGAACAGCGGCTTCGCCAGCGTGTACGTACGCTGCCAGTTGAAGTCGTAGTTCGGGATCGTCATCAGGATTTCGGCCTTTTCTTTCGGAGTGCCCAGGTCGTTGATGAGTTCCAGCTTGTAGTCTTTTCCACGCGCGTGCATGTGGGGGTAGATGGCGGTCAGCAGGATATCGTCCTTAAAGTAATAGACCTGGTCGGTTCCCCAATGCGGGTCACCCGCCGGAATGTCGATGGAGCCGCGGGGTTTGCGGTAGACCTTTGCCTGGCGGATTTTAGCGGGAACTTTGTCGGTGAACACGAGACCCATTTTCGATTGGTCAGTGCGCGCCGTTCCGTCCGGCGTGTAGTGCACCTCGAAAATAAAATCGGAGCCCGCCGGAACGAGGAAAGCCTCGTCCTCGCTAAGCGCGAGTGAGCTGTTATCGTCGCCCGGCACGTAGCCCGCGAAGAACGAGGCGTTTTCGCCGGTGATTCCGTACAGCGACAACATCAGCGCGGCTCCGCTTACGGCGGTCGAGCTGTGTTTGATCGTGTGCACGACGATGTGATGCACGATCGAGGGGGTGCCCGGCTTAATTTGCATCTTCTTCACCCAAAGGTCCTTCGGGTTGTTCAACTGAACGCGGAAGAATTGGTACTCCATCACGCCGGTCGCCGGAATCTTCATCGGCTCGGGCATTTCGTAAACAAAATCAGGTTTGCCGATTGTCCATTCGCTGGGGTGCGGCCACGCCGGATTAGCGGGCGCCTTACCGGGCCCTTCCACCGCTCCCTGGTTTACCCATTGGGTGATCGTGTTGACCTCGTCTTCGGTTAGGCGATTGTCGTGGCGGAGCCCTCCAAAGCGATTGGGAACGTTGGCGTGCCACGGCGGCATCAAGCGGTCCCGCACGCGGCGCAAAATGGTAGACGACATGTTCGAGGCGTCGTCGTACGTCAGCAACTCGAACGGAGCTACGGCGTCCGGGCGATGGCAGACCTGGCATTTTTTGGTGAGGATCGGTGCGACGTGTTGGTTGTAGTTTACCGTCGGCGCCTTGCCTTGCTTGTACGCTTCCGGCTCAAACTGCAGCTCACAGCCGTTTACTTCATTTACTTGCTTCGCGTTCTTGGTGCCGCCCTTAAGGAAGGCGGTCAGCGCGTTGCCGAGGTACTCGTTTATTTGGCCAGCTTTAAATCCGGTCAGCGAGATCTGATCGTTGATGGGGCCGTGGTAGATGAAGTTTGTGAGGTCGACGCTCTTAGTGGTGTCGAGCACCACAACTTCCGAGGAACGGGTCACGCCGAGCGTGCGCGCCAAGCGACCGCGTAGATCGTAGAGAGCCGGGAACGGGTAGTTCTGCTGATGGACATTGGTGTTCATGCTGGAAACATTGTCGGCCTCGTTCGAGAAGACCGCGAAGATCTCTACACCCTGCGGGCGAAACGTTTGGCTTAGTTCCAAAATCTTCTTTTGATACTTACGGACGATGGGACATCCGTCCTTCACGAAGATGAGAACCATGGCGTGAATTTCGGGCCGCTTCTCTTTGAAGAAATCGAGTGAGCGAGAAACACCGTACCGATCCATCAATTTCGGACGCGGGATAACGTCACCAAAAGACAGGAGGCAGCCCAGGGCAATCATGCCCAGAACGATTTGCTTCATTTTTTTCGGCCCTCAATTTGTGGAACGTGAAAAGATAGTTCGGTGTGAATCGCGATTGGCGGCAACCAACCGTTGGTGTTGTCGTTCCTTTGAACTGGTCTCTTGGGTTTTACCCGTAACAACCCGTGATGGATTGCGTCAATGAATAATTTCTCCACAGTGAAATCGGGGGGTAAAATCGGGGACGGGTCGGCCCCGCACAAAAATCACCATGAATAACGCCACTTTCACCGTCGCATTAGATTTTTCGCGCATCGATTCTCAACCCGAGACTTCCGGGGTCTTCCGCTATTGCCGCGATCTGATGGTGGAACTGAAGAGGGCCAATCCCCAGGATTTCTCGTTTGTGGTGTTGGGATCGAGGCCGGCTCCGCACGAAAAAATTGCTGCGCTTTTCGGGGCGGGATCGCGTTGGAAATACCGCACGGTAGCGTTGCGGGATGGTCGGGGAGCCTGGCTGCTAAACAACTTGATCCTGCCCTCCGGTCTGGGGAGGATCGATCTGTTCCACGGCCTTAGCGCCTACGTGCCGTTATTTTGCAACGCCCGCACGGTGGCAACCGTTTTCGATCTGATGCACGAGATGTTTCCCGAATACACCTCCATCGCCAATAGCCGCGAATACCGCTGGCAGAAATTTTTACTGAAACGTCGAACCGACGCCCTAGTCACGATTAGCGAAAGTACGAGGAACGATCTAATGGAGCGTTGGCAGATCCCCTCCCAATGCGTGCGTGCGATTCCGTTGGGAACGGATTTTAGGCTGCCGGCTGCCGAAGGGTCCGTCGCCAACGCCGCTACCCTGGTTCTGGCCCCCTACAATCTGGAGCCGCGCAAAAATTTGGCGATGTTGGTCGAAGCCGTGTCGCAGCTGCGCGCAGAGTTGGGGGATGTTCGTCTGGAGCTGTTCGGTCGGGCGGCGGTGAACGACGAGCGGGAAAACAAATTCCGACAGTTCGTCGAAACGTGTGGGATGACGCCTTACGTGCGTCAGCTCGGGATCGTGAGCGACGCCACGCTGGCCGCCAAGATGGCGGCTGCAGACGTGTTCGTCTTCCCTTCGCTTTACGAAGGGTTTGGTTTACCCGTGCTTGAGGCGATGGCGGTGGGAGCCTGCGTGGTGGCGGCCAAACGTGGGGCCATGGTGGAAGTAGTGGGCAGCGCGGGCTACTTAGTGGATGAGATGACCGCCGCGGGATGGACGAAGACGATCCGAACCGCGTTAAAGAATGAGGCGTCGGGGAAAAGCGTCCGGGCCAATGCTGCACAAGCCGCCCGCGTCCGGACGCCGACGGTTATGGCAAACCAGACGCTGGAGCTCTATCGGGATTTGTTCGGGCGTTAGACGCCCCGATTATTTTGTAGAAACTCCGTCAGATTGCTCGCCTTGGCCCCCTGGACGGGGGCCGCCAATTTGGTCGCGGGGTCGATCCAGCCCGACGGCTTGGTCCACACGCGCTGACCGTCGCGAGTGATCAAAATGTACTTACCGAACCCCGTGGTGTCGGTGAAGAAGATATGCCCGTCTTGGAGCCTTTGCACGGTACCCGCGCGGCGCGAATAAAAATTGGACGATGGACTGTCCTTGAATTGCCATTTCACTTCACCGGTTTCGGGGTCCCACTCTTCTAGCGTTGAAAACTTTCGGGACAAACGTTCGTTTAAATTTACGTAGCTTAGGATGTTTCCGTTCGGAAGGAGCTGCAGGTCGTGTTGTTGAAATTTTTCTTTCCGGTGGTAAATTTTGTGAATCGTTTTCAACTCCGGGTCTAAATACACGACGAGCCCGATCTGATTCATGTTGAATAGAATGTTGCCCGCTTGGTACGCGGGTTCGGTGCGGGTGGACTTCGGAATGACGTAGACCGTGTTGCCGTGCGTATGTTCCACATCGAAGGCCGGTTTCCAGTAAGAGCCGGGGTCCCCCTTCCAGGACTTGTGGCCGTTCGGGGAAAGCTTTTTTAGCGTGGCGATGTGTTCGCGCGCGGAGAAGCGCGCCAGCTCGGCGCCGTTTTTCGCATCGATTTTGAGAACCGTGTCGTAACGATTCCGTAGCCCAGCGACTACTTCGATTTCGGATCCCAGCGCGTAGATGAATTTTTCATCGGGAGTCAGCGTCAGCATGTGGTGCAACACGTACGGCGCGCGCCAGAGCTGGTTCATGTCCTTGGAAAATAGCGTGAGGTGTTCATCGTTGGCGGCGAGCAGACGACCATCGGCGAAGTAGTGGCACAACTTACCCGGATACTGTCGCACCGCTTTGCCGTCCCAATCACGAATCGTGCATTGCACGCTCAGGTGCGTCGGCATTCCGGCCACCGGGGGCGATGGAAGGGCATGGGGAATCGGCGCGGCCAGGAGTTGAAATCCCGCTAAGGCGGCGGGCAAGGCTAACTTGAAGTAGAGCATGCGGCTATTTTAGGGGAACGACGCTCCGCACACATGGCGCAAGCCGTCGTGGGGTATTCTACCGGCAATGAAAGCCGTATCGTTCTTCCTACTTTGTCTTGCGGCGGTGGCCAGTGCGGCTCCCGAGCCGTTGGACACGATGAACGGTTACAAGCTCAAACAGTTTGAAGGTTTTGAACAGAAGTGGCGGCTCGTTACGGTGCGGTATCGCAAGGACACGGGCGAAATGCGGCTAACCTACGCCAACGACGTGGCGTGGAAGACACTCTCGGAAGGTCGCACGGATTATCCCAAGGGGGCCGTGTTTGCTAAAATCGGCGTGCAGACTGAACCCGATCCGGCCTTCACCACGTCGCTGTCGCCCGATGGCGCCCGCCGGTACCAGTTCATGGTGCGCGACGAACAAAAACACAAAGACACGTTCGGATGGGGTTATGCGCTGTTCAGTAAAGAGGGAAAGCGGTTTCCGGAAGACACCCTCGTGCAGTCGCGTGCGTGCGCCGCGTGCCACCAGATCGTGGGGGACCGCGGGCAAATTTTCTCTTCGCCGATGAACATTTCCGATGACTTTAAAAAAGTTAAACTATCGCAGCGCAATTTCGTGGATTTCGAAGAGTTGAGCGTGAGCAAGTTACCGGTAGAGGTGCGCGAGACGCTTCCGCCGGGAACGACCCGCGTGCGTTCGGTCGTGGGACGCCTTCGGACAAGGCTGTTTCAAGGGACCCTCGACGAGATCCGGCCGGCCCTCACTAAGGAAGTCATCCGGACTCAACTCGTTGCTTTGCTGATGGACGAAGAGGGCAAACGGTTTTCCACCGTGATGCCAGAAAAAACAAAGGACTGTGGATATGGATCACACGGCTACCGAGCAGTGCACAACTTTCGCCCCAAGGTCGAAGGCAGCCCGCCTGCGGAAACCACGTCGGCTAAGCTCTACACCGTTTCGTTTTGTCCTTAGCGGGGCGGCCTGCTTGCTGGGGGCGTGTGCGCACCTGCCGGAGCCTCGCAACGTGTGGCCGGGCGACGCCACCGCCGCCGAAGCTACGATGAAGCAGCGTTCGGAAATGTACGATGAACTCTCTCATCCTAATGTGGATCCCTACTTCGGCGAGATGCACGCCCAACCCGCCTGCGACGAAAGCACGATTCCCGCCCCCCGGGCGCTTAAGGTCGGAAGCAATTTTGGTCGTCTGTACCATTTTTATTCGGGCGCCGGGGGCGCCCTGAAAACGTGCGATCCTCAAGTAGGCACCAAGACGCAGGTGCTGTTTCTTTACTGCGACGATGATAAAAAACTGTACGAGTACCGTCACCAATATGATTTCGGGGCGGTCTGGAAACAAGACCCGGCCGTCAGCTGCAGAAACTAGTCCGAACTAAGCCTTTTTGAACATCAAGTGCGAGACCAGCGGCGCGCTGCCGTTTACTTGGAAAGAGCGGACGTGCTCACGTA
>JAYUBV010000673.1:0-3066 GCA_043740655.1 Pseudomonadota bacterium
TCGAGGCCGACTACGAACATATAAAAGATCACGCCGAGTTGAGCGATTAATCCGAGAAAAGGAGCCGCCGTAGGGGGAAGCAACGCGTGGTAGAGCGTAGGAGAAAGGGTTCCCAGAAAGGACGGGCCCAGCAAAATTCCGCCGACGACCTCACCGATTACGGTGGGTTGCCCTATGAGGCCGAAGATGGCCCCCATCGCGCGGGCGGTGATGATCACCACCGAAAGGGCTAGCAAGATTTGCAGTAGGTAGTTGATCTGTTGTTCGTGAGCTTGGCCAATGGGCAGCGCGGCCCCGTGGTTAGTCGCAATGGTTTTGCCCTGTTCGTTGATGAGCAAAAAGATACCGATCGACGCTGCCATCATGACTAGATAGAAAAGCCACGTTTTCAACTTGTGGCCGGTGAGTAACCTGGAAGGCATGGGGCGAATGTACGGCGCATGCCGGGCCGTGCCAAGTTACTTGTGGGTCGGGCGGCCTTGGATGGTGCCCCGGACGAACGGGGTCTGCGTGGTGCCGAAACCCGTGATGGCGCAGGCCTGGCTAGTGTCCTCGAGTACGACTTCGCGAACCTTTCCCTTACTGACCACCTCGAAACCGGTCGCGGGGGGAGTTTGTTTTTCCCCCCACTTTTTTGCGGCCGACTCGGCGCCGTACTTGGAGTTGTGCCATTGGGGAAGGAGGTAGGACGGGGAGCCGTTCTTGAACGTCACCTCGTATAGATCGCCCACGTATTTTACCGATCCTTTGAATCCGGGGTGGGTCGCGAGCGCTTGGTCGAGAATCCGCTTAGCTTCCTTTTCCGCCACGGCTTCGTCCAGCACGTGGAGGTTGGTCGTGTCGGCAATATTCGGTTTGGTGGTGTAGATCACCGTATGTACGGTTTTCTTGCCGCCCATCTTGGCGGCTAGGAATTTCAGAAGTTCCTTTTCGGTAAGCGTACCCTTGGGTTCGTCAGTATCGGCGGCGGCGAAGAGGGTGGGATCGCAATAAAGCTGTCCCGCCCAGTACAGCACGGGTTCCTGATACAGGCCCTTCTGTACGGTCAAGTTCTTGCTCGTCTCGATACTTCCGCAGCTCGCAATAAGGTTTAGTTTGGGCTTAGCGACTTCGCAGGCGCGGCCGCTGAAACAGGCGGAAAGAACCAGCGGGTGTTCCTCCATTGCGTTTAAGATCGGATCGGTGGCGAAAACTCTTTCATTATCCGGAATGTCGACCTGCATCAGTTCGACGGTAGGATCGATGTTCCACTCGTCCGCGCGGCCGAGCTGGTTCTTCTTAACGTCGCCTACGAGGGAATCTAGGTAGTGTTTTTTCCCAAAGCTATTTCCGTGGGAGGTGATGAAGACCGGAGCGTTTGGCGGAATCGTCTTAAGCTTCTTGGCGTCTTCCGGTTTTGTTTTCGCCAAGTCGCCGGAGAAGTCATTCACGCGCACCACGGAGTATCCGCATTCCTTCATCTGCTTTTCAAACGCTTCGCAGCTTGCGGCGATGAGCGCGTCGCTTGGATAGCACAGCAGCCCCACGATTTTGGGCGCGTCGGCGTAAGCGCAGAGGGCAAAACTAAGGAGGAACCAAGGTTTCATAAGTTCCTAATCTTTTCGGCACTTTGCGGCTTAATCCTTACCGTGCTAAAATGGTGTTTGTCGGTTCTCGATCCCTTCCTTAAAGAGCCCCCCAAAATACGAGCTTCGATGAAACTGCCCAAGGCAATTCTGCTGGATTTGGACAACACCGTGTACGAGTACGCGCCTTGTCAGCAGCGGGCCATGGAGACGGCTCAAGGGGAAGCTGCCGCAGTGCGGAAAGAGTGGAGCACGTTTGAGGTTTTTTCTAAAGACTACGATGCCGGGCGGGCGGTCATACAGAAATTATTGCCTGGTCACGCGGCGAGTCACTGCCGGCTTCTGTACTTCAAAACGATGGTCGAAATGATGTTCGGTAGCAGTCAGCTACGCTTAGCCACCCGCCTCCACAATGCCTTTTGGCAGGGATACTTTGAGGCGATGCGAATCGACGAGGGTTGCGCCGCGAAGCTTGAAAGCTGGCGGACCGCCGGCGTTAAGCTAGCGTGGGTTACCAACTTCACCACCGAAACTCAGGTAAAGAAGCTGGAGAAGATCGGCCTGGCCGAGGCCACCGATTTTTTGATTACTTCCGAAGAGGCGGGGGCCGACAAGCCGTCGCCGTTACCGTTTCAGTTAGCGATGAAGAAATTGAACGTCCGGGCGCAGGACTGCGTGATGATCGGCGATGACTGGAAATCCGACGTCGAACCCAGTCTCGCGTTAGGCATCGCTCCAATTTTTCGCCGGCGTGACTCGAAGCAGATCGCCGGCCACGTCTCGTCTTTTGACCGGTGGGAAGAACTTTCCGCCCTCTTTTCCTAAATTCTCAACCACGAAAAATCCATCATGCAAATCATCATTCCGATGTCCGGCCGTGGCTCGCGTTTTGTGCGGGCCGGCTATCAGAAGATCAAACCCCTCATCGAAGTTGAGGGAAAGCCGATTATCGAGCATATCGTCGGCCTTTTTCCGGCGGACAGTGATTTTCTTTTTATCTGCGCAGAGGAACACCTCAAGACGACGGATTTAGAGAAAGTTTTAATGCGGATCGCCCCCCAGGGCAAAATCGTGGCGATCCCCGGGCATAAATTGGGTCCGGTGCACACGGTGCTCGAAGCGGCGGCGCACATCGATCCGAAGCATCCAGCTCTCGTTAGCTATTGCGACTACTCCGTTCGCTGGGACTTCGCCGATTTCGCCAAACGGATGACGGAATCCGGCTGTATCGCCAGCATTCCGTCCTACCGCGGGTTTCATCCCCATAGTCTCGGGCCGAACCTCTACGCGTATTTGCGAACCGACGGTAAAAAAGTCATCGAGGTTAAGGAGAAGGTTGCCTTCACGGACGATCGCATGAGCGAGTATGCCTCGGCCGGTCTGTACTACTTCAAATCGGGGGCGCTCCTCGTAAAATACTTCCGCGCGGCGATTAAAGAGGGTTTGAAGACGAACGGTGAGTATTACGCGAGCCTGCCGATGAATCTCGCCATTCGCGATA
>JAYUBV010000674.1:0-3064 GCA_043740655.1 Pseudomonadota bacterium
TGCTGTCCATCGCCACCCAGGCCACCGAGTGGGACAAGATTGAGAATTACGAAGAGTACCTGAAGCAGCCGCGGACGATTCCGGATCAGGACGGTAAGCAGCTTCAATCCAAAGTGACCTACGCCCGTAAGCGCAATATCAACGGTCAGGTTTGGGTGGACTCGTTGCAGTTCAACTCGGAGCTGCCCGGTTTCTGGGCGCGCTATTTGGCGACGGTGCATAACCGGTTGGCGATTTTGATCACCTACATCGTTTCCGACGAGTACTACAAGAAGCTAGCACCGCAGTTTGAGCGTATGGCTTCGTCGCTGAAATTGAATGCCGAATTTGATCTTAATATCGCTTCGAAGCAGGGCGATGCCCCGATTCCCGGCCGCGAGAAGTTGGGGGCGGTGCAGTCGGAGATCCTCGCCGAGCGTTTGAATTTGTCGAAGAAGAAGGATGCGTCGAAAGCTGCGGCTCCGGCGGCGGGCGACGACAAAACGATGCTAATCATCGGTGGTGCGGTTGCGGTCGTACTCTTTCTGATCCTGCGCATCCGTCGCAAACGCGCGCAGGCGAACAAACCCCGTGGTGGACAGGTCGGTGGCCCTCCGGTTCCGCGTGAGCCGACCCGCAAGACGGGTTGAGCCGGTCACCTATTTGTACTTGAGCGCGGTCACTTCTTGGCCGATCGCCTGGGTCAGCTTGGAGAGGGCCAGGTTGTGGAGGTAAATCGTTTCCGCGTAGTTCTTGCGGGCGAGGCCATCGCCTTCCAGGGATTCTAAGAGCTCTTTAGGCGGCGTGATGCCGATGCTCCAGCCCATTGCGCTTTGTACGAACCATTTCTTCGAAGTGGTCTTACGGCGTTCCGCAATTTCGAGACTGGCCACCGCCTGTTCCATCTCGTAGAAGGCCTTCTTCACCTGCAGATCGATACCGGGGACGGCGTAGTCTTCGGTCGCCTTAAGCTTCATGGCCTGCGCGCGTTCTTCCGCCGATTCGGCGGAGTGACGCCAAAACTCTAGGTCAAACTTCACGCCGAGACCCCCGCCGCCTTCCGTGCGGTTGAACGGATCGTTGGCAAAAAAAGATTTTTGCGGCGTACGCACCGGCGACCACGCCTGGGCGAAGTAAGCGCCCAAGAAGATCACGGGGTAGCTCTGCGCGCGCTTGGCGTCCGCCAACGCGTGCCGCGCTGCCTGACCTTCGCTCAACGCCTTGAGCTCCGGACGGTTTGCCTTGGCGATCGTCAGGTACTCTTCCAATGTTTTCTTCTCGAACGGCTCCGCGCTCAGTCGTGGCACGGGAACCTTTTCGCCCTTCATTGCGGCCATCCACAGCACGGCCTTCTCCGCCGTCTGCTTCGCGGAGCTGGCGAATAGCTTCTTTTGTTTGAGATCGTCGAGTGTAGTCTTTAAACGGAAGAGGTCGTGCGGTTTCACGCCGCCCTTTTGCTTTGGCTTTTTAGCCTGCTCTTCGGCCTGATCGACGGCTTCGCCCAAAAATTTAGAAAGGTCGTCGACCAGTTTTTCCAGATCGTTAGCTAACTGGTAGCCGTAGTAAGTCTCTTTCAGCGTGCCCAGCACTTCGAGCCGTTTCATTTCGGTTTGGCCCTGGCGCGCTAGCACCTGGTGCTCGGCGGCCTTGTTGTAGCTGCCGATTTGGCCGAACGTGTACAGCGGCAGCACCGCTTGGATGCCACCCTTAACGAGCGGGCCCCATTTGCCCCAGTTGCTCTGCACGTTCAAAGCATCACCGGTCTGTTCGTAAATGGGGGCGCCAATGATGGTGGCCTCCACGCGCGGATAGATGGCGGCGCGGGCGCGATCCAGCTGCGCCTTGGCGATCTCCACGTCCCCCTGGGCTTCACGGATCTGGGCGTTGCTAGCCGAGGCGGATTTCAAAAGTAGCTCGAGATTAATGTCGACCTCCGGGGCCATCGACGTTGCCGGCGCCGGGGCGGTCTCCACTACTGCCGGAGCGGCTGGTTTTTCAACCGTGGCTTCGCTCTTGCCTTCAATTTCTGGGGACGGCGTGGCTCGCGGTGCGGTGGCCTTCTTAACCGGGGCCGCCTGTCCACGCGTGCTCGACTGCGCGGCGGCGGGTTTGGCGTTCGACGACTTTACGGCGGACGAGCCGGTCGACTCGGACGGAGACGTTGGTTTGCCCGCCGTAGCGGCCGGACTCGAGCCCAGTTCGGGAGCCGCAACGGCTTGAAATGATAGCAGAACAAAAAAGGAAGCGCCCCAGTAGGCGTTCGCCTTTAGAATGGAATTGAATCCGCGGTTTTTCAGGCATCCTCCTAGCTCTTCAGCTTTAATTGACGCACTATGCCACAACGACGGCACCTGTTGAACATCCAGCGTGCTTTTTACGAGCGATTGCAGAAATACGCCGATCGTTTCTTGGGTCAGCTTAACCCTAAGATAAAACGCTACCTCACGGATTACCAAAGAAATTACGCACGATTTCAAAGGGTTTCGTCCAAAGAAGAGTTGGTGAAGGAGATCCTTTCTTCCCATTTGGTGGTCTGCGGCGATTACCACACTTTGTCGCAGGCCCAGCGTACGGTGCTCCGCCTGCTGCGCGAAACCGCGGCCGGCGCCAAGAAGCAAAAACGTCCGCTGATCCTGGCGCTAGAGGCCATCGATTCCGGTTTTGAGGAAGCGCTCGGCCAGTTCGTAAGCGGTAAGCTGTCCGAAAAGGGGCTGAAGAAGGCGGTGGGGTTCGACGAGCGGTGGGGCTTTTCGTGGGATAGCTACTCGGAGTTTTTTCGCTACGCCAAAGCCGAGGGAATCCCCATCGTGGGTATCAATACGGTCACCACCGGAAAGCGCTCGTTGGAAAAACGCGATGCCTTTGCCGCGGACGTCCTAGTGCGGCTGACCGAAGCGCGGCCCGATGCGATTGTCTTCGTCCTCATTGGCGATCTTCACCTGGCGTCCTCCCGCCTGCCCAAAGAGATTTCGCTCGCGCTGAAAAAAATAAAGGTGAAGCGCGAGACGCTGGTCGTGTTGCAGAACGAAGAACGTTTTTTCTGGAAACTCGCCGCGCAAGGACGTGAGCAGAAGGTCGACGTCGT
>JAYUBV010000675.1:0-3061 GCA_043740655.1 Pseudomonadota bacterium
CTTTCCTTCGTCGACGAAGGCATGCGCCGTTACGCCACGGGCGATTGCACGGGTGTACAGAGCCAGCTCGAGGCTGCTCGGCTGCTCGAGCCCGAAAAAATCACGTCCTGGTCCACCGCGCTTCTCTACCACTCGCTGATGAGCTGCGGGCACTACGAGAAAGCACAAGCGGTGGCGGAGGAAATCGTGCGTGGTTCGCCACAGGAATCGCTGCCCTACCTGCAGGTTGGCATCGCTGAATTGTGGAGTAAAAAGAACAAGGCCGCGCTAGAAAACTTTAAGCGCGCGCTCGAGTTCGATTCGCATACGCCGCGGACGCATTTCTACAAAGGGCTGGCGCACGGTTACCTCGGCGATGAAAAGGCCAAGAACAAGGAGTTTGATGACGCAATCAAGGAGTACCGCACGATTCTCACCCGTAACCCCAAGGATTTTGCCGCCAACTATGAGCTCGCGTCACTGTACCTTTTTGCCGGTAAGGAGCTACCGGAAGCGTCTAAACTAGTAGCGGCCGCGCGCGAAAGTTTGACCGGCGGCACCGCCACCTCCCCCGACGATCTGTCGGAAGAAAAAAAATGGATGACCCAGTTCCACCTCCCGCTACTCGAAGGGATTCTGTACGTGAAGATCGGCGATGCGAAGAATGCGCTCGAAAAATTAAAGGACGCTTTGCTTAAGGCGCCGTCGGGGGCAAAGGCGGACGTGGCGGAGGTGTACTTCTACCTCGGAAAAAGTTTCTACGCGCTGGACGACAAGGACAAGGCCGGCCAGGCTTTCACTAAGAGTTTCGAACTAGACTCCAGCGGTCCGTTCTCGGCGGAAGCAAAACGCGGCGGCGCGACGAAGACTGCGAAGCACTAAAGCGTTCTTTCCCATTCCCGCTTCGCAGTAAGAGACTAATAATCGATCAGCCCTGTCCGCGCCGTCTAATAAGTCGACACCGGCGCCCAAATTCGCACCGCCGAATTCTTTCCGTGGCCAGTGTGCTTACAGTGATTTACCCGCGTACCGGCGGTATGCGCCCGGTGGCGTCCCAATTGCAACTTTCTCTGCCATTCCGGGGGGAAGTCATCAAATCGTTTTTTTTTATTCTAAGCCTTTCGATCTTTACCAACGCGCATGCGGAAACGCCGAAGGTGGCGCCCCAGGGCACCCATGGCCCCGCCACTCCTGCGCAAGCCCCCGCGACCGCCCCGAAGGCCGCCACTCCCGCAGACGATAAGCCATGGAAAAGCATCACCCTGCGGGATAGCTGGGGCGATCGCCGCTCACTCAACTCATTATTGCAGCAAAAGCCCAAAGCCATCGTCGTAGTCACGATGAATACGAAGTGTTTCTTGATGAAGAAGTACCTGCCGGAAATCCTCCGCTTGGAAAAGGAATACCGGGCTCGGGGAATTCAGGTAGTGGGAATCAATGCCTCGAACGGCGACAAGGTCGAAGATGTGCTCGGCCACGGCTTCGATAACGAAATTCCGTTTCCAATCCTTAAGGACCCTAAGCAACACTTGGTCGACGCCCTCAAAATTGCGCACACGCCCGAGTTCATGGTTCTCGATCCGGAATTAAACATTCGCTACCAGGGCGCGATCGACGATCAATACTCCACGACCACCCACCAGTCGGCTCCGCAAAACCGTTACTTACGAAATGCGTTGGACGAGATTTTGGCGGAGAAAAAGGTGTCGGTACCCAAAACCGAATCCGATGGATGCCCTATCGCCCGCAGCGAGAAGGAACCGCTGAAGGTGGACTACGCCAAAGACGTGGCGCCCATTCTCCAGAATAAATGCATGGTCTGCCACCGGGACGGCCAGGTTGCCGGGGACTACGCCATGGGCACCTACGACGAAGCGGTCGCTTTGGCGCCCATGATGCACACCATGGTCGATAGCGGCCGCATGCCGCCGTGGCACGCCGACAAGAAGCATTACCACTTTGGCCCCATCGCCAACGATCGTAGCCTGACCACTAAAGAACGCGAAATCCTAACGTCCTGGAGCAGCCAGGCCAAGCCCGCCCGCGGCGACGAAAAACTCTTACCGGCGCCCAAAAAGTGGGCCGAAGGCTGGCAGCTGGGCGAGCCCGACAAGATCATCACCATCGGCACTAAGTTCAAAGTTCCGGCTGAGGGCGAAGTGGAATACCAGTACTTCACCGTGCCTACCCTTTTCGATGAGGACGTGTGGATTCGCGCGGCGGAGGTACAGCCCGGCGCCGCCGGCGTCGTTCACCACGCCATCGTGCACGTGACGGCCGGCACCAAACAAGAAACCGACTACCTAAGCTTCGCGAAGCGGGTACCGCAGGTAGTTGCCGCGTACGAAACGATTCCCAAAGAGAAACGTCCGCCCTTCATGGAGTTTGCGGCGAAGCTGGCAAAAATTAATGACCTCTACGATCCGGACAAAGCGGCCGTGCTAGGCAGTTTCGTTCCCGGACAGTCGGTTAACCAACTTCCGCCCGGCACGGCCATCAAAGTGGCCAAGGGATCTACGGTAACGTTTGAAATGCACTACACGCCAAACGGCACCGAACAGACCGATGAAACGCGCGTGGGCATTTACCTCGCCAAAGAAAAGCCGAAGCAGGAAATCAAAACCGACCCCTTCGGAAAGATTCCGTTAAAAATTCCGGCGGGCGAACCCTTCCACAAGGAAAGCAACGAACACCTGTTTAAGGCAGACTCGCAGATCATCAGCCTGCAGCCGCACGCGCACAAACGAGCGCGAAGCTGGAAGTATGAGCTGATTTTCCCCGACGGGAAAACGCAAACCGTGTTGTCGGTGCCGAAGTTCGATTTCAACTGGCAAACCACTTACGAATTCAAAACCCCGGTCAAGGTTCCGGCCGGCACGAAGTTGCGGGCCACGGCGGTGTGGGACAACTCGAAGCTTAACCCCCGCAACCCGACGCGCGAAAAGCCCACGCAGGTTCCCTGGGGATTCCAAACCGACGAAGAAATGATGAACGGCTGGTTAACCTATGTGGTCGATGAAAAGAAATAATTTGTCGGCCCGCGCCGTCACCGCGGTATTTTTTGCAGTGCTGGTACTACCGT
>JAYUBV010000676.1:0-3051 GCA_043740655.1 Pseudomonadota bacterium
CGACGTCCACATTTCGAAAAAGGCGGCGACCTTCAAGTCGCTTTCCAATAACTGGGATTTGGGGAGCCGCACGTCGGTGGCAATGGCCGGGCAGGCCAGCTCCGGCGCCGTCAACTCGCCGCACGTAGCGTTAGTTTACCTTGAGCCCGATCTTACGGGCGAACTTCTCCGGGTGCAGCTTCGAGGGGTGGCAGCGCAGGGGCGGGAGTATGCGCAGGTGATATTGCTACCCTCGAAACCTCCCACCGCCGAACAGCTCGCGATTTTAAAAGCGGCGGTGAAAGAGGAGGAACGGCTGAACCTTTACATCGCCCCGTTGGAGCGGGACCACCGCTGGCCGGGAGAGTTCTATAAGGACATCCTTCGCATGCGTCTTCAACAAATCGTAGCGGGTCAGCCGCCGGTCCTCGATCCGTCTAGAAACTAGCGGTGCTCCAACGGATGCCGCTTCGAAGATGTTATTCGGCTATAGCCGCTACGAAGTCGTCATCCTGCAGCAGGCGATCGCAGATATCCTGACCCAGCTTTTGTCCGGCCTTCACGTCGGTTGGATGGTGCACGCCGACGATCACGCGTAACTCTCCCACGCGCTTACCGGCCTTACGCACCTTCGCGGCCTTCTTCGGAACCGCTTTGGCGAGAACGCAGCCGCCGACAATTCCCAAGGTGGCGTGGGTGCTGGGATAGGACCGGTCCGTCCCGAGCCGCGGAATGCACGGTTTTAGCGATGAGTCGACCGCGTAGGGCCGCGGGCGATCGTAGTAACTCTTGAAATCGCCACCGATTTTGGCGGTGATTTTGAAAACCTTTTTCATCGTCGGTTCAAGCCGCGAATATTCGGCTTCGGAAAGCGTCTCGCCGAACAGATTATTAAAGGAATGGTCGAGCTGTCCGTAACCTTCGTCGCAATCGGCCTTCGTGCGTTCTTCTTGAAGCCGGTGCAGCTCTTCGAAGTCCTGAACGTCGACGCCGCTACCCGCTTCGGGCGGGGCCGCCATAGTGAACTCGTCCGACGTGAGCTGGGTCCAATCGGCCAGCGCCACGTGGGAAAAGATTAGGGCCGCAAGAACCGGGAAGCCAAGGGGAGAAAGGATGTTCAGCATTCCTCTCTCGTATAACTTTCCTGGAAATTTGTCCTTTTAATTTCTTACTTACAGATCTTGGCCGTAAACGTTCCCTTCACGAAGTTGGAATCATTGGCTTTTACGTCCAGCTCACCCTCCACCGTCGTGGAGTCCACCTTGGTGAGGCGGACTTCGCCGAAGGCCCCCGTGCTCGTGGACGAGAAACCACTGCCGGAATCCACTGCCCGCGTCAAATAAATGGAGCTGCCGGACCCGGGGGAAACGTCGTAGGCACCGGTGCCGAGGCTAGCTAGCGAAAACGAGACCATCAAAAGCGGCTGTCCAACCACGTAAGTGGCGGTGCAAGGATCGCCTCCGTCGGGGACATTATGCAACGAGATCGCGTAGGACCCGGTGGCTACCTTCTGGCGAACGGCCCCGAAGGTATGGGTCCACGCTTGGCCCGCGATTTTGCCGTTTAGCTTCTGTGCGAGTGCCGCCTGATTCTCTTTGTCCTTACCACAGCCGGAAAGGATCGTAACGGCCACCGCCGTCAGAATTATACTTAAGTTCTTCATTTTTACTCCAAGGTATAAAATGAAAAATGCCTGGCGGGAGCAGGCTTTGCAAGCACTTAGTGGGGGCGGGTGACGAGAAGTTGGCTTCCCCGTGTTACTCTATGCCGTATGTTCCGGCCCATCGCCGCTTTCACATCGCTGACGCTTATCGTGCTGTTGACGACGTGCAGTCTGCAATCGTACCGACCCACCGTACTCGTGACCTCTCGCCTAGAGGGTGCGGCCACGGGCGCTGGCTCGCGTCTCACCAATCCGGCGTTGAACGCCATGGATTGCTACTTGGTACTTTTCAGCGCCCCCGGCTTCGATGATTTCACCAATGGCGATACGGGTAATTTAGACCATACTTGCTTGCGCCTAAGCGGTCGGAGTTCCGCACTGGTCAGTTATGATGCGATCCGAAACGGGGTCTCCTCGTCCTTACCCCTAGGTAGCTATGCGGTAGAGATCCTGGGGCTGTACCGCAATGGTTCGTCTAGCTGCGCGGGCCAGACGGTTCGCCAGGTATTCGGTGCCGGCGGCACCCCTTCCGTTTTTTCCTTGGCGACCAGGTCGATGACGTCTTTTAGCGGGGCCACGTCGTTGCCGTTGAGCGCCACGTACGACGCGGGCACCGCGGTGAACCTCGCGACCTCCTGCGCGGGCAATATTACGAGGTGGGCCTTTGTCGACGGTAATGCGGCGAACGGACTGAATCACAATTCGGGCGGACCCGCGCAGCGTCCAAGGCTAGTGGCTCACGACGCAAAACTCTACCTGCTGTGGGACGAAGACAGCTCCGGCGCCGTGAAGCAAATTCGAGTTCAGGTTTACAACGGCAGCGACTCCGCTCCGGTTTGGAGTTTCGTCGACGGCAATATGGTAACTGGGATCAACTACAGCGTTAATGAATCGGCGTCCGCTCTGGATACCATTTCGTTCAACGGGACCCTTTACGCCACCTGGCAAGAGGCCGGTGGGCCAGTTTCGACGATTCGGGTCAAAGCGTACAATGGTAACGATGCCTCTCCTAGCTGGTCACTTGTCGATGGCGGCACCCTTCCTGGCTTGAATCACGATAGCACGCGCACGGCGACCAAGCCCACTTTCGCCATCAATGCCTCAAAGCTCTACCTCACGTGGACAGAGTTAAACAACAGCGCGATTCCCGACGTTCGTGTCGCTAAGTACAGCGGGTTAGGGAGCTGGTCGTTCGTTGACGGGAACGGCGCCAACGGGTTAAACTATGCGGCCACAAAAGCCGCAAACTCCGCGACGCTTATGTCCTTCAATGGAAAGCTTTACCTATTCTGGGACGAAGCTTCGGTTATTAGAGCGAAGGTCTACAACGGGAACGACCAGACGCCGATCTGGTCGTCGGTGGAAATGAACGTCACCGGCGGTGGTTTGAATTACAGTGCGATTTACGC
>JAYUBV010000677.1:0-3044 GCA_043740655.1 Pseudomonadota bacterium
TAGGCATGGTGGCCTGAGGCGTCGGCGGTGCGGATGCGGTCGACGCGATGGCAGGGCTTCCTTGGGAAGTGAAGAACCCGAAAATCATCGGCGTGAAGCTTACGGGTTCCATGAGCGGCTGGACCGCGTCTAAAGATGTGATTTGTAAGATGCTTGAGATTCTCACGGTAAAGGGCGGTACCAACCGCATCGTGGAATACTTTGGCCCGGGGGCGGAAAGCATGAGCTGCACCGGCAAAGCGACCATCACTAACATGGGCGCGGAGCTTGGCGCCACGACGTCGCTGTTCCACTACGACCAGTCGATGCACGATTACTTGGCGGCCACCGAGCGCGCCGACATCGCCGCCGTGTGCGACAAGTACAAGACGTTGCTCGTCGCCGATCCGGATGTGGTAGCCCATCCCGAAAAATATTTCGACCAGGTCGTCACGATCGATCTGTCGCAGCTTGAGCCACAAATCTCCGGCCCTCATTCACCCGATACGGTTCGTCCGATTTCCAAACTCGGTGGCGACGTCAAAGCGAAGGGCTGGCCCGTGCAGCTAAAAGCGGCGCTCATCGGAAGCTGCACTAACTCCTCGTACGAAGACATCACCCGCGCGGCCGACGTGGCCATGCAAGCAACGAAAGCCGGCGTGAAGTCGGCGGTTCCGCTGTTGGTGACTCCGGGTTCCGAACAGGTTTACCGCACCATTCAACGCGACGGTCAGATGGCGGCGCTCGAAGCCATCGGCGCCACCGTGCTCGCCAATGCCTGCGGCCCCTGCATCGGCCAATGGAAACGCAGCGACGTGCAGCCGGGCGAGACCAACTCGATCTTAAGCTCGTTCAACCGAAATTTTCCGGCCCGTAACGACGGAAATCCAGAAACGTTGTCGTTCATCGGCAGTCCGGAAATGGTGGTGGCCGTTGCGCTGTCGGGGAAATTGGATTTCAATCCGATGACCGACGAATTGCCGACGGCCTCGGGGAAAACGTTTAAGCTTACGCCGCCGCCGAAAGCGGACGCGATTCCGAAGAAGGGCTTCGCCTTCACTAAAGAAGGTTACCTGCCACCCCCGACCGGCGGAGCCACCGTCGAAGTGCGCGTGGATCCGGCCAGCAAACGGCTTCAGCTCTTAAAACCGTTCGCCAAGTGGGACGGCCACGACTTCGACAAACTGCCGTTGCTGCTGAAGGCCAAGGGCAAGTGCACGACCGACCATATTTCTCCGGCGGGCGTGTGGCTGAAGTTCCGCGGTCACCTCGACAATATTTCCGACAACATGTTCACCGGTGCCATCAACGCCTATACGGGCGAAGCCGGCAAAACGACCAACCAGACCTCCGGGCTAAAAGGACAGTCGATCCCGGCGGTCGCCCGCGATTACAAAGCCAAGGGGTTACGCTGGATCGTGGTCGGCGAAGAAAACTACGGCGAAGGCAGCTCGCGTGAGCACGCGGCGATGTCGCCCCGGTTCCTGGGCGCCGCGGCCGTGATCGTAAAGAGCTTCGCGCGTATTCACGAAACCAATTTGAAAAAGCAGGGCGTACTGCCCCTCACGTTTTCCAACGTGGCCGACTACGACAAAGTTAAGGAGGCGGATAAGATCTCCCTTCTCGACCTAAAGTCTATAGCCCCCAAATCGGCGGTAACGGCGGTGCTGACCCACGCGGACGGAACCACGGATAAGATTTTGCTGAACCACACCCTGACCCTCGATCAGATCGGCTGGTTCAAGGCGGGCTCAGCCCTCAACCTGCTCGCGGGGAAAGCGTAAATGCGTAAAGAGGACATGCCGGCCAAGTGGCAGGAACACGATGCTTCGATTCGCCCATACCAAAGGGCGCACCGGATTAATACGATCTTAAGCACGCTGATCAGCTGGGCGGTCACGATCGTGCTGCTCTTCACCGCCACTGGCCGGGAGCTAGAGTGGCTGATAAATGGCCGAGTCTCCTCCCTCTACGCTCACTGGCTGATTTACTTTGCGATTCTCGGCATGGCCCTTACCCTCATCGGCTTTCCCTCCTCGTTCGCCGGTTGGCGCATCGAACGCCACTTTGGGTTATCGAAGCAGAAGTTCGGCAGCTGGATTGGCGACCAGGCCAAGGGGCTGGCGCTGGGTTCGGTCCTGGCGTTCGTCGTTCTGTCCGCGCTGTACTTCATCGTGACCAAGGTCGGTGACCTGTGGTGGATGGTGGCGGGAATTTTCTTCTTCGCCTTTTCGGTCCTGCTCGCGCAGTTGGCGCCGCTGCTCATACCCCTTTTCTTCAAGCTGAAGCCGATGGAGACGTCACCGCTGAAAGAACGGCTGCTCGCCCTCTGCCAAAGCCAAGGGGTTCGGGTAGAAGAGGTATTCCACTTGGGGCTCGGCGAGAAAACCGAAAAGGGCAACGCCGCCTTCGTGGGCCTGGGCAAAACCAAAAAGATTTTGATCGGCGACACCCTTTACGAAAAGTATCCCGCCGAACAGATCGAGGCGGTCTTCGCCCACGAGCTGGGGCACCAGGTTCACAATGATATCTGGAAAACTATCCTGCTCTCCGGCGGGCTGACTTTCGGCGTCTTCTTTTTGGCAAACTGGATTTGCCAGGCCTGGGCTTTCCCGTACTTCGATACGACGGCGGAACGTCCGTTTGGCTTGTTCGTGTTCTTCAGCCTATTCTCGATTTGTCAGTGGCCAATGGGGCTACTGACGACTGCCTTTTCACGGCAGCGCGAACGAATGGCGGATAAGTTTGCCGATAATCTGCAACGGTCCAAGCCACTAGCGCAAGCGCTCGAGCAGCTGACCATTCAGAACAAGGGGCTCTTCCGTCCCAATCCGATCGTAGAGTTCTTCAAATATTCCCACCCGGCCCCCTGGCGCCGGATCCATCCGCGGCTGTACGCCCAGAATTGAGTGAATGGCATGATTGATCACACTGGCCTCAAGGTAAGTAACCCCGAAACGAGCCGCCACTTCTACAACCGGGCCCTGGCCCCGTTGGGTTATCAGGCGGTGATGCAGATCCCGCGCGAACACACGGGCGGCAAGGTCGTGGTGGGTTACGGCGTC